>QHXA01000238.1:641-7698 GCA_003222755.1 Acidobacteriota bacterium | reverse complement strand
CATTTGTTCTCATCGACGCGATCGTATACGTGAACTGCATATCGACATCGGCGTGTCCCATCATCTCCGCAATGTCTTTGGCGGGAATGTCGTTCTCATCGGATCAATTGGAAAAGGTGCGGCGAAGGGTGAGCCGTCCATACGGGAAACACCCGCAGGATCGCACGCGGGGTGCACGTGCCAGCGCAGGACATTGTTCCCAATGTCTGGTTTTCCACCTCTCGTCGCAAAAAAGAAAAAAGATGCTACCGAAGCGCCTCTCCACGAGGAACGGGCAACGCAGACGCGTGAGGGAATTCTGGACGCTGGTGCAGGTTATGGCGGAACGGCATCGCGGAGTTGTCGATGCCGGCTCATTGCAAAGCAGGCGAGGGTATCGCCCATCCCATACTCCGTACTTCCCTACTAAACGGGAATTGTTCGAATGGATGCGAGATGACGAGAATATCTGGCGAACTTGATCCGCTATATATAGCCGCCTCCAGCATCTTGCTCGATGCGCTGGAGGCGTCAGTACCACGATGCGAAACGGTCACCCTGACTCCTGTGTCGCTCCTACAACGGAAGATAGCGAACAACATTCTCCCACTCGTGTTCATCACTGCACATGACCATAATTTCGAGATCGTTGATCACGTCGACGATTTGGAGATGTCTTGAAACGACAAAGACTCCAAAGACCCTCTTTGCTTCATTCATTCGGTGCGCCGCGTGTGCGGGCATGGTCCTGCGATCGTGGGTCACAATAATTCTTTCAGCCTCATCCGCCCACGCTAACAATTCGGAGTCTTGTGCATTGCTGCGACCGATTTCGAAAGCTGTCACTGCATCGAGGTTAGGAATTCTTTGGACGAGTCCACGCAGGATGTCGTGATCAAAATCCTGATCAATCAATAGCTTGAGCATGAGCCGCTGGCTGTTCAGTTGGTTCTATTTTGTCGAGGACCAGCGCGTTAGAAGGTGTTGGCGGATTTCATCCATGTTCGCTTGGTATCCTGGCTGTGATTCGATTTCTGATTGCATGGCATCGCCCGCGGCTTTCGCTTCGCGGAGATATTCATCGACGGATTCCCGGTGATTCAAGTAGTAGGCGACAACGCTATAAATGTCGGCCAGTCGCAAAGACGGAAACTTACAGGCGATCTGTTCCGGAGTGGCTCCTGCCTTGTAATGGTACAGAACGGATTCTAGCGACACCCTGGATCCGGCAATCAGGATTGCGCCATCTTTGGTGACAGTCAGAGGAACATTTTGAACGGATTCGATCACAGGCATATTCGATATTATGCCTCGGACACCACCGCTCAGTCATAACAGTCTTCCGCAATTACGATCTTCCCCACGCGAACTTCTTGTCGCCTATTCGTCGCCTATGGATTTTCGATAGGTTTCACCCATTTTCTGGAAGTTGTCGAAATGCCGGGTATAGAGTGAGCGCGCTCGAGACGCGAAGAACCGTTCGTCTGTTCCGCCTGCACTCTTCGCGTGGCGTGTACCTCCCTCAACACACAGACTGCAGCCGTTGATCTGGCTCGCACGCAGGTGGACGAGTTGAGTCGCGGACGGTACGCCCGTCCATCAGAATACGTATTTCAGAGCAAATTGCATGATGCGCGGGTCCTGGGCTGACGTGATTTTTCCAAAATTTGTACTGTTCAATGTTGTGTTCGGATCGTTCGGCCGGAAGCGATTTAGAAGGTTGAAAGATTCCGCACGGAGTTCGATTCGCCGATTTTCTCCGAATTGAAGTCTACGCGACAGCGCCACATCGAGATTCCAGTTCATGGGGCCCCGCAACGTTCCTCTGCCGATTCCACCCCAGACGCCGGCAGGATTCGGAATGAATGCAGCTGTATTGAACCAACGATCGATTTTTGGGTTAGAAACATTGGCATCGCCGATTTGAATCGGCCGCTGGCCGGGGGCTCCGGTAAGGGCGTTATCGGGACCGCTTGTTACGGTGAGTGGAGATCCGCTCAGCATTGTGAGAATCGTTGAAAGCTGCCAATTGCGCGCGAGAGTCCGAAACGCTCCGGAACCGACAGAAGGAGTTTCGACCAACAAAGAATTATTGAAGATGCGGCGCCGATCCGCATTGCACGGACCACGATTGGAATGACGGTCGTTCGGATCGGGGTAGACGTTCGCGATATTCTGATTGGCCTCTCCGTCATTCAGGCACTTCGCGACAGTGAAATTGGAATTCCAACTCAACCCGTGACTGAACCGTTTTTGTATCGACGTAAGCATTCCGTTGTAGTTCGCATTCGCGCCGTCGTCGGTCTCGATGATGCCGGAGTAAAACTTGCCTTCATTGGGATTCAGCAGGAACAGGCGTCTGCGGTTGTTGATGTTGCTTGTCGTGGATTGTCCGGGAATGTATGCAGCCGGATTGATGTCTCTGCCGAGCCAGAGATGCGTTGTCTTGTTTCCGATGTAACTCACGGACACCAGCCAATCGTTCCCAAGCTGCTTCTGGTAGCTCAGATTCCACTGTTGCATGTACATGGAATGCGCATGGAGAGGCGTGTTGACGAAGTTACCGAACTGCGGAAACGATACGTCTTTTGGAAGTGGTGTCGGAGTTGGAAATGGGTTCCCGCCTGGATACCCTTGCCAGGGATCGAGGAACGATACCGGATTCGGAATAGTCGTATCCATTCCGAAAGGAGGATTCTGCGGGTAGGCGTTGTTGTACCACATGATCGGCTGGTCGTAGAACATGCCGTACGACGCGCGAATGGTCTGTTTGCCGTCGGCTCGTGGGTCGATAACCAACCCGAGCCTGGGCGCAAATTGTACAACTTTCCCAAACGTACTTCCTCGTCCGGGAAAACCGTCGTCACCGGGGAACAAAATGCCCGCGGGTGCTTGGGTAAACACCTTGCTTTTGCGTCCCTGTTCAAACCATGCCGTTTCGAAGTGGCTTCGGATATTTTGCTTCGACGTTGACGGAAGGAACGGCTCCCATCTCACTCCAGCATTGATGCTCAACTTCCGTCCCACTCTCCATGAATCCTGAACGTAAGCGCCAATATAACTTTGACGCTCGTACATGATCTGGCCATTTGCCTGGCGGAAAGAGCTGGGCAGTCCGAGCATGAAGTCGGCCAGTCCGACGCGATTCTGTCCGACGCGTTGTCCATTGAATCCGAACTGACCGTTCATCAGGAATGGTCCGAGCGCATTCAGTTGCTGCGGAATGACATTGGCGCCAAACGTGATCTGATGCCGGCCGCGAATGAGATCAATGTCTTCACTGATCTGATACGAGGTCGTATTGAAATAGCCTGGAAAATCCGGACCTCCAAAGCCGTTCGTGATCGTTCCGAGATTGAAGAACTTTCGGCCCCCTCCTGTGTATCCAGAAAAGATGTTCACTCCGAGATCGGTGTATGTCGGAGTCTTATCGGAGTGAAACCTCAGAATCCGCGATCTCGCTACGGAGGCACGAAACGAGCTGATGAATGTCGGGCTGAACGTGTACGTATCCGCCAGCACGAGCGTCTGGACGAGATTGTCCAATCCCATTCCGGGCGCGTTTGTTTGAAGAATGTTGTTACCATCGAATGCAGGCGGATGGTAATACTTCGCTGCAAAGTACCGGGCGAACATCGCGTGTTTAGCGCTGAGTTGATAGTCCGCGCGGCTGATGAACTGGTGCTCATTATAGTTGTTTGAGATTCCGTAGCGAATTTGGCCGCACGGATCACTTGAGACGGGCACATATTTCAGAAGATTCAACGCAGGCTTACTAAACAGTGCGGGATCGACTTGATTGTTCTGAAAGGGCGCAGCCAGTGTGATTTGCCGCCCTCCATTACATGCCGGAGAAGCGGCAGCGGTGAAATCTCCGGCGCGCATGGCGGCAGTAGGAACGAAGGCCAGTGCATCGGTTGGAACAGTGCGGACCAGTGTGCCCTGATAGCCGCCGAAAAAGAAGACCTGCTGCCTAATGATCGGTCCTCCGATGGCGCCGCCGAATTGGTTTCGTTTTAGTCCGTCGCTTGTCAGAGCGAATGGATTGCGGGCGTTGAACGCGCTGTTCCGCACGAATTCAAACATGCTGCCGTGCAAATCATTGCTTCCGGTTTTGGTGACCGCATTCACGGTGGCGCCCGGATGGATTCCGTACCGTGCGGGCACGGCGCTGGTTTCTACCTTGAATTCCTGAAGCGCGTCTGGGAATGGCAGCGGGAGGCTGACGTTCGTCAGGACATCGTTGCTGAAACCTCCATCAAGGAGGAACGTCGTTGTGTTGCCTTGTCCTCCCGCAACGGATATCGCGACGGCGCTGGGATAATTCTTGTTCGTGATGATGCCTCCGCCGGCGGACGGCACTGCCGCGCCCGATAGCAGGATAAGCTGCGTTGCTTGTCTGCCATTGAGAGGGAGCTCGACGATTCGCCGTTGATCGATGACCTGTCCGACAGAAGTATTCTGTGTTTCAACCATTGCTGCGTCTGCGGCAACTTCGATCGTCTCACTCACGCCGCCGATCTGAAGGACAACAGGGATTGTCGGATTGCTATTCACTTGCAACACGATTCCAGTCTGGACGTATGTGCTGAACCCCGGCAAAGAGACCTCCAACTTATACGGCCCGATCGGAAGGTTCGGCAAAGTGAACGTTCCCGTTTCGTCGGAGAGGCCGTCGCGGATAAGACCCGTCTCGGTCTGAGTGACCTTGACCTCTGCGCCCGGCAAGACAGCTCCTGAAGCGTCCTTCACCGTTCCACGGATTTGAGCGACAGAAACGGTTTGTGCCCACGCTGTCGCAGCCAGCAGTACAAGGAATAAACCGCCTTCGATTATTCTTCGCATGAAAGCCGTCCCCCCTGCTGTAGCGGCGGTCATAGAGCGCACCGCGGAGCGCCGCTACAGTTGATTGCGCCCAATGTTAGGAGTTGGCGGGAAGTGCGACAACTCTGTAACGGTGGTGTCACCGTTACAGAGCCTCGTTTAATAGATGGTTGAGGTAGAGTAGACGACCATGAATCGACGAGAGTTTCTCTATGCATCCGCTCTAACCATGGGCGTGCTTCAGAGTCCTCCGCGGCTGTCCGGCAAATTGAAAATCGATATTTACGGCCGGCATCTCTTATGGCTGAGGTCGGCGGACGAAGTTGCAATGGCGGCAAAGCAGATGGGATACGACGGCGTGGACGTGAACGTCCGTGCGAATGGTCAGGGACACGTCCTGCCGGATCGAGTGGCTCAGGATCTTCCGCCGTTTGTCGCTGCTATTCGGAAACATGGCTTGGAAGTTTCCGCCATCACTCCATCCATCGCGGATGCCGACACTCCCTATGCGGAAGATATTTTGCGCACTGCCGCGGAGCTCGGCATTCGATATTACTGGTGGGGTACGTTCCGATATTCCGCCAATAAGCCGATCATGCAACAGTTGGATGACCTGAAACCGCGTGTAGCAAAGCTTGCGGCGCTGAACAAGAAATACGGAATGACGGCGATGTATCACACCTACGCCGGCAACGCCATCGGTACCCCGATCTGGGATTTCCTTTATGTGCTGAAGGAATTCGATCCGGCTCTCGTCGGCTTTCATTACGACCTCGGCCACATGACTCGGGAAGGGGCTAATGGACTGTGGGCGACGAATCTCCGCGCTGCAGGCAGGCGCCTACGTCAAAGGCATTTCCGTAAAAGATTTTATCTGGGCCAAAGGAAATGAAGGCCGGTGGCGAACCGAATGGGTGCCGCTCGGCGAAGGTTTGGTGCAGTTGGATCAATTCGCTGCGATTCTGAAGGAGATGCAATTCTCAGGCCCGATTGAGAATCAGCCGGAATATTCGGACGGGGTCGGTGGCGAGACTGAGATCAAGATCCCGCGGGAACGGGTGTTCGCGGCACTGAAGAAAGACCAAGAGGTTTTGAGAAGAAGCTTGGCGAAGGTTGATCTGGTTTAGTTTCTGTTTTTCTGTATGGGCGGTCTGTGACCGCCCATACAGCGAAGAAGGAAAACATGAAGAAAACAGCATTAATCATTCCGATCGCAGCAATCATTTTTCCGGTTATCGTTTTCGCTCAAAACGACTGGCGGACCTACGGAAACGATCCGGGTCATGCGCGGTTCTCTACATTGAAACAGATCACGCCGCAGAACGTTTCAGGCCTGCGGCCTGCCTGGACATTCGATCTGAAGACGAAAGGCCGGAAATGGGAGAACACACCCGTTGTGATCGACAATATGATGTACATCACGCTGCCGAACGGCGGCGTGGTTGCGCTCGAGCCCGAAACGGGCAAAGAAATCTGGAGATTTGAAACCCCGGTTCGGGGCAGATCCGTTCGCGCAGTTGCCTATTGGCCGGGCGACTCCGAAACAGCCCCGCGTCTTCTATACGGCGCCGGCGATACTTTGATCGCCCTCGATCCCAAAACAGGGAAACCAATCGAGACTTTCGGCACTAAAGGCGTCTTAAATGTCCATCCCGGCAATCCGCCAGGTGCGCCGAACACAACAGCAGGTTTTTCGATTTCATCGCCGCCAGCCATCTACAAGAACCTGGCAATTCTGGGAGCCTCGGAAGGTGAGGGGGCAGTGATTGGTCCCGCCGGTGACCCGCAGGCTTTCGACATCAAGACCGGCAAGCTGGTTTGGCGATTTCATACGGTGCCGCAGCCCGGTGAACCGAACAACGACACTTGGGGAGCCGGTTGGAAAGCTCGCGGAGGCCCGAGTCTTTGGGGCCTGATCAGCGTCGACACCGAACGCGGCCTTGTTTTCTTCCCTGTCGGAAATCCGGGCGGCAGCTTCTATGGCGGCGATCGTCCGGGCAGCAACCTTTATTCGGTCTCAGTGCTTGCACTCAATGCGGCCACGGGCAAATACAAGTGGCATTTTCAAACAACGCATCACGACTTGATGGATTCGGACCTCGCCGCGGCGCCGGCCTTAATCGATGTCATTCAGAACGGGAGGCGCATTCCGGCAGTGGCCCAAGTAACGAAGATGGGCGGCATGCTTTTCATTCTCGATCGGCTCACGGGCAAACCGATTTATGGAGTCGAGGAGCGCTCAGTTCCCGCCAGT
>QHXA01000238.1:0-517 GCA_003222755.1 Acidobacteriota bacterium | reverse complement strand
AGAGCAGATGCACAACGAAGGTCCCTACACTCCTTATGGAGCCAAGGGCGTCACCGTGGTCTTCAGCGGCACGGTCGGCGGCGGCAACTGGGGTGGCGTCGCATTCAATCCGGATCTCGGATACGTGTTTGTGAATACGAGCAACCTCGCGACGATCGGCAAAATGGTTGCTGACGGCAAAGGAGGATATCGAAACGAGCTCGCCTATACGCGTTTCTGGGACAACAGCAAGTATCCTTGCCAGCAGCCTCCGTGGGGTGAGCTTGTCGCGGTCAATGCGAATACGGGTGACGTCGCATGGAAAGTCCCGCTAGGCATCTATGAGGAACTTGTTGCGAAAGGAATTCCGCCGACCGGTACACCGAACCTCGGCGGGCCGATCGCAACAGCAAGCGGCCTCGTGTTCATCGGCGCCACGAAGGACAGCCGCTTCCGTGCCTTCGATGCAAAGACTGGAAAAGAACTGTGGACGACGAAGCTTGAAGCGCCTGCCGTCGCAACTCCAATGACATTTATG
>QHXA01000237.1 GCA_003222755.1 Acidobacteriota bacterium | reverse complement strand
CGAACGCGGAGATCAGGTTCAAGTCCTGTACAGGGTATTTGCGGTACTGGCCGATTGGCTTAGGCACCGGTCTTCCAAACCGGATAGGGCGTTCGATTCGCGCGTGCCGCACTTGTACAGGTTTTGTACAGGCCCGACCTGTACACGCACTTTGCGGTCATGGTCCAGCTTGGCCAAGACGCTTCGTTGCCAATGAAGAAACCGGAGTTCAAATCTCCGTGGTCGTATTTTTGGAAACGTACGCCAACGGCCAGCGGCTCGGCTGTCTACCGAGTGAAGCGGGTTCAACTCCCGTCGTTTCCGCTTACTGAGTAACGTTAGCTATGGAATACGAAGAACATCATAACAGCGGATAAGTTGGGCGTGTTCGGCTAAGGGCCAGGCCGGGAGGCTTTCAATCTCCAGATACGGGTTCGAGTCCCGTACACGCTATTCGCGAGTACGGGCGCGAAGTCAACCGGTGCGACGCCTGGCTGTGGCCCCAGGTCTGAAGTGGGTTCGATTCCCACCGTGCCCTTAAGCCGTCATGGGCGAAATGGATAAGCCGCCTGATTCTCAGTCAGGAGATTCCGGGTCATGCGAGCCTCGCCGCTTCCTCTGGGCCAGTATGGCGGAAGTGGTAGACGCGCCTGATTTAAAACCAGGTGCCGGAAATGGCGTGCGAGTTCGATTCTCGCTGCTGGCACTTTTCAGCGATAGCTGGCATGCGGCCTGTGAGCATTGAAAGCTCTATGGCTGGGATTCACCAACGGGTTAGGGGCGAAGCGTTGGGAAGCTGCAGCTGCTCGGTATCCCCTAGTGTAACCGGCAGCCTTATGGGCGATTGTGGCGTAATGGGTAGCCGCGACGGCTTGAGAGGCCGTTGGTGGAAACACCGTGGAAGTTCGAATCTTCTCAGTCGCATTTCGCGAATCGCGAATCCGGAATCGCGAATTTGGCGTCGTGGTGGAACGGCAGACACACGTGGCCTAGAACCACGTTCCCGCTAGGAGTGAGAGTTCAAGTCTCTCCGACGCTATTTGTGCGCATGGCTGAGCCAGGTCTAGGCAGACGGCTGCAACCCGTCATACGTCGGTTCAAATCCGGCTGCGCACTCTTGGAGACGTGGCAGAGCCAGGTTTATCGCGCGCGGTTGCTACCCGCGCGGGCCGAAAGGTTCCATAGGTTCAAATCCTATCGTCTCCGCTTGCCGAAGTGCTGTAACTGGAAGCCAGGTACGCCTCAGAATCGTATGTCTTCGGACGTCGACGCCCCTCTTGGGCATCGTCTGGAGTCACGAAAAGGAGAATGTCGTTGATCAGTTCCCATCAACCGCCAACCAGCCACACCAAAGCCGATGCCGGCAGGCGCGGAGCCCGAAGCAGGTTTTTGAGACGCAGAAAGCGAGTCATGGATGGCGCCGGCAAAGACTACCGCCGCTTTGTCGGATTTGGATGCGGCTGGTTTGGATTTGGTGAGGAACAAACGTCGAGCCTTACCGAAACTTTGTTAGAATGGCGTCAATATGACCTTCCCTCCGGCCCAGGGGCGTCAACTAAAAATAGGAGTGACGTTCTTGGCCTGGCTAAACATTTATCAAAACCTGAAACAGGCGATTCAAGATGTGATTGCGCCGGAGATGCAACAACTTCGCGGAGATATCAAAGCTCTGTCGGCGGAAACTGCGGCGGTTCGGCAAGAATTGACCTTGTTTCAAACCGTTGTAAATCGCCAATTCGATGCTATCGACAAACGGTTCGATGCTCTCAAGGATGACATCGACAAGCGGTTCGATACCGTCGATAAGCGGTTCGATGCTGCCGGCGATGCTGTGCACACGCGTTTCGAGGCCGTGGACCGGCGCCTCGACAGCATTGACAAACGAATCGATGGTCTCGCCGCCGACTGGCGCGTCTCATTGGACGTCCACGAGCGGTTGGCCGCGATAGAAGCGCGTCTCGAAAAACGATAAAACGATAACTACCGAACGCCTTCGCGCACGCCCCCGCTCAGGGTCTACAGAAACGCGGCGAGCCCGCGCTTCTCTTCCGCGGTGAAGTGGCGCGGCCGGATTTCCGGGTCGAGGTTTGGATTCGGGTGGCCGCCTTCGGAGTAGAATTCGACGACATCTTCAAGCGTCGCCAGACCGCCGTCGTGCATGTACGGCGCGGTGCGCGCGATCTCGCGAAGCGTCGGCGTCTTGAACGCGCTGTGATCGCGCGGATTGCCGGAAACGGCGAACCGGCCTTCATCTGCCAGACGGCCGTCGCGCCAGGCGACGCCGGTGTTGTGGAATTGCTGGTCGGTGAAATTCGGTCCGATGTGACATGCGTTACATCCGCCTTTGCCGCGGAACAACTGCAGTCCTGCTTTCTCGAGAGCGTTCAGCGAAGCGCCGCGCCCTGCCGCGTAGCGGCCGAAGCGTGATTCGCCACCGGCGGCGGGCATCACTTCGATCGAGGCTGACCGCGGAGGCTGATCAGACACGGTGTACGCGAGTTGCAAGCCGTCCGGAGATACCGCGACCGAGGTGACAAATCGCGCGGACGCACGATCTGGCAAGCGACAGAGCTCCACAATCCGCGCGGACTCGCGATTCGCCGTAACTGACCGAGCCGAACGGATGCGTCCAGCAGTTGTTGCAGCAAGCGCGACAGGTTCGTTTGCGCGGCCCCCAACCGCGAAGCGATTTCCGAAGGCCGCTCGGCGCCCCGGCCCACGGCTTCGAGCATAGCCAGCGCATTCAGGCCCGTGGCGCCTTCGTCGCGCAGTATCCGTTGGGGCTCCTGTTCCATGTATAGGGCGAGGTCGAAGTAGAGCGACTCCACCAGCGCCACGACGTCACGTCCGGAGTCGACGAATTGCCAATACTTGGGAATGCCTCCCAAGGCGATTCTCAAACGAATCCGGGTTGCCGGGCTTTTGCCCGCAGGCGCCGCAGAATGCGGCAATCCATCGGGCGGATCTGCAGAAGTGTGAACGGCCGGCTCCTCTATCGTTTCAAGCGCCCTTGGCGGGACGGGACCACTCATATCGTGATGGAACCCTTGGAACTGCTGGCAAAACTTTTGCGCTGGCCCACGCAACCCGTTCGGTCGGTCCCCGAGTTACCATAACCGGCATTCTGGGAATCGGCCGGCGGTCCATCGCCATCTGACCGCGTCCACACCGCCCCGCTTATTTCGGCTATCCGCCCAAGCATCGTCGATGCCATATCCCCACCAGCATCGGCATTCAGCGTTCCACCATAACCCAGGTTACAACTCTGCGGAACGTCTCAACTTGACGACTGCCTGGCCGGCATCAAGGGCTAGAGCGTCGTTCGATTTCGGGACGACTGAGATCGGAACCGAACAGTTGCCGACGTTTGCACATGCTAGCTGGGTATTCAACGTGCAGCCATATCTAGAAGGATTCAAATACTGGATCCGACTGATCACCACGTAAGAAAACGAATTTTCAGAATTCCGCGTTTTGACTTCCTCGACGGCGCAAAGGAAGGAGATCGACGTGTCATTTGGCATGTTCATGATCGGGTACATTATTCTTATCGTGGGGCTTGCGATGGGAGCACATTTACTCCATGTTCCTCCACGATGGATTGCCGTAGGCGTCATTTGCATGATGGGACTTGGCATTCTGACCGGCGTCACGACCACTCGTCATCGAGATCCGCCAGCTTAGTTTTGGCGACGCCGAATTTACACCGAGCAAGCACCTACTGCGGATCGAGTCACAGGATAAGGTTCGATGTGTCGTTCATTGCGGACTAAGCTGCTTAGAGACAAAATAGCTGGGGGGCAATATGCTTCACAAGACTACTTACATGCGCGGTTTTCACATTGAAGCCACCGACGGCGGCATCGGTCACGTGGACGATTTCTTGGTGGATGAGAACTGGATCGTCCGCTACTTAGTTGTAGACACCAGTAATTGGCCGGGCGGCCAGTCTGTCATTGTCCCGTGTACGGCGATCGAGTCGATCAATTCACCAGATAAAAAAATCTTGCTGAAACTCACACGCGCCGAAGTCAAAAATTGTCCGGACGTTGACACTGCCGATATCAAGCTCATAGAAACCTTGGGGCCGACGATCATGTAATTCCGATCAATCAAGCGTGGCACGAATCGGTTGTACCTGTTCTCATAAAGGGTTTCGCATCCGAGCAAACCTTGTTATATGGAATGCTCATGGCCCAAGATCGCGATCACGTCGACAAGCCTGAACCGCGGTGGCAGGCGCTTCTGGCAGTGATTGCGGTTGTGGGAATTTATCTCGCGCTTCCCAGTTCTCTCATCTTCGGGCCGGTATGGCTATTGCCGGCGATCATCGCGGTTTCGCTGCCGCCAACAATTGTGACTCACCGCATCGGGCGTCACTCGATGAACCATGCTCTTGGGGTATTCAACAACACGGTCATCACCCTGGCCTTGATCGGATCGGTCACCCTGCTCGTTACAACGCTACCGTCGCACAAAGAACCGCCGCTACGGCTGTTAGTGTCGGGAGGCGCATTGTGGCTGACGAACGTTCTGGTCTTTGCGCTGTGGTATTGGCGGCTTGATGACGGAGGACCGACAGCGCGGGAACGCAGCCACGAATTCGGAAGCCGCAGTTTCCTCTTTCCGCAAATGCAGATTGAAAAAATCGAGCGCGGCCGGCTCATGGTGGAACACTGGCGTCCGCGCTTCGTCGATTACTTGTTTATAGCTTTCACTCAAAGTTCCACGTTCGGTCCTACCGATGCACCACTTCTTGCCCGTTGGGCGAAGCTACTGGCAATGGTGCAAAGCTTCATTTCGTTGTGCATCGTCATACTTCTGATTTCTCGCGCGGTCGGCGTGTTGTAGCTAATATACGGAAGTTACATTCAAGCAATGACGCCATGAGGAGGAGTAATGACAAGGCTGGTAGCCGTGACTTCGATCGCGAGTCTGGTCGCATCGGTGTGGGTGCAGCGCTTTCGCAAGTGGGCGGGACTCAGGCAAGCTTATCCCATCCGCTCGTGACGAAGGCGGAGTACGAGCGATGGCAAAAGGAACTCTCTAACTGCTGACGTTGGGGGAAGGACGATGAATTGGGAACACTGAACCTGATCACACATAGGCTCAGACTCGGCATAGTGGTGGCGCTCAGCAGCTCGAGTAGTAGCGTCTCAGGCCGAGAGCGCTTCGCCGACGCGGACGATGGGAAGACTAACGATAAACGTGGAACCAAGACCTTTGCCGTCACTCTTGACGCGAACCACACCGCCATGCGCTTCG
>QHXA01000910.1:613-2593 GCA_003222755.1 Acidobacteriota bacterium | reverse complement strand
TGCACAGCAATATCCGGCCACGAACAAGGATCTCGGCGTTGCCGTGGTGTCTCTCCAGGACTACGTCACCGGAAGCATACGGCCGGCTCTGCTGTTGTTGCTGGCGGCAGTCGGCGTTCTGCTGTTGCTGGCGTGCGGCAACATCGCCAATCTTCTGCTGTCCTTCGCGGAGTCGCGACGCCGGGAGATGGCGCTTCGCGCAGCGATCGGCGCGGGCCGCGGGCGCCTGATCCGGCAGTCTCTGATCGAAAGTGCAATCCTCGCTTTCGTCGGCGCCGGTGCCGGATTGCTGATGGCGTCCTTCGGGCTGGATATGGTGCTCCGATGGATACCCTCGGGCATACCGCGAATCCAGCAAACATCGATTGACGGCGGCGTCATCCTGTTTACATGTGTAGCTGCGATCGCGGCAGGACTTCTTTTTGGACTGGCTCCCGCTTTGTCCGGCTCGCACCGGAATGTTTACGAATCCATCAAACAGGCGGCTTCGAACCTGACCGCAGGCCGCGCGGCTCTGGGCCTGCGGCATGCGTTCGTGGGTGGCCAGATGGCGATTGCCGTGATGCTGTTGATCGTCGCAGTTCTTTTGATTCGGAGCTTCGCCAACGTCATGCGCCAGGATTCGAGCCCGCAAACCTCGTCGCCGGTATCATCAGCCTTCCTCCCTCGCGCTATCCGGACGAAGAGCAACAAGCGAGATTCTTCGAAGAAGCGCTCAGGCGAATCCACGCATTGCCGGGCGTCGTGTCAGCGTCCGTATCGAACTCGGTTCCCATGACGGGAATCAACGATCAGGGGGGCTTTCGAATCGAAGGCCTCCCCGACCTGGTTCCCGGGCAGCAAGGGCCTGTGGCAAACCGGCCGCACGTGTCGGCGGATTATTTCGACACGATGGGCATCCGTCTTATCAAGGGACGATTCTTCGATGAACGAGATTCGGCCAGTGGCGCGGCTGTTGCAATCGTGAGCGACCTTGCCGTCGAAGCGTATTGGCCGAACGAGGATCCTATCGGAAAGCGCCTGAGCGTGCGAGTGAACGGGCAGCCCGTATGGAGAGAAATCGTGGGTGTCGTTCACGCGACGCGGCACTTCGGATTGGAAGCCCGTCAGCTCGCCGAGGTCTACATCCCTTACGCGCAGTCGCCGAGCGCTTTCATGGTTCTCACCATTCGTTACCGCGGTGACGCCGACCAGATGATTCGTGCGTGCCACCGCGAAATCGGCTCGCTGGATCCGGAGCAATCGGGTTTTCCAATGTTCCGCATGGACAATGTCGTCAGTACTTCCCGGGCCAGGCGCCGCTTCCAGACACTGCTTCTCGCGATCTTTGCGGCGTTGGGTGTCTTTCTCGCTTCCATAGGCATCTACGGCGTTACGGCCTACAACGTCAGCCGGCGTACCCGCGAGATCGGCTTGCGCCTCGCGCTGGGCGCGCGGCCTTCCAGTGTCGTTCGCATGGTGCTGACAAGCGAATTGCGGATTCTGGCGATCGGGATCGTTGCCGGACTGATCGGCGCTGTCGCCCTCTCAAAAGCTCTCGCCTCATTTCTCTTCGGTGTGACTCCGCTCGACCGGATCACCTTCGCGCTGGTAATCGCTGTCGCCATGCTGGTCGCCGTTGCCGCGACGTATCTTCCCGGGCGATGGGCCGCTGCAATTGATCCGGCCATTTCGTTGCGGGAAGAGTAGCCACGGAAAAGAAAAGCGGAGAGGAGGGATATCGCGCCAAGCAAAGCTTGGGAAGGGGAACAGTGGGCAGGTGAAACCTTTAGCCCAAGTCAGGGCGGCCCATCGTCGACGAAACGGCCTCATGAAGGTGGCGATCACAAAGAGCGTGCCACTGAACGGACTGAGCACGGGAGACTATGCATTGGAAATTCGGGTCCATCATGGCTTCAGTTGTCGTGTAATCGCGATTGTGGAAACTTGAACACCTCCTGCACACGAAATCTGTTCGGCGCGATCCGTTGCCTGGCCACT
>QHXA01000910.1:0-468 GCA_003222755.1 Acidobacteriota bacterium | reverse complement strand
TGATGAAGTCGGCCACAGCAAGCGTGAGAACCTTGCCGTGGCAGGGGCCCCTGCAGAGGGCCCGTGTTCGTGCCACGCATGACCCACTGAGCGGCGACAGAGTCGGGACCAGTCGCCGCCGCGCTGATCAGCTCGAACGACAGATCCGGAAAGGCCTTGAAGAGCCCGCCCGCATATTGGGCGATGGCAGGACCTGAAAGTGGGCGCCTGTCAGCGGGTCTTCATAGCTGCCGCCAGGTTGGATGCTGTCGACGATCCCCTCCGGCGAGCGGCGGTCCACGCGTCAAAATACTGTTTCGCTCTTCCAGCGCGCTCATGTTGCCTCCAGCATTGTGAGTATGGGGTCGAGTATGGTGCTGACCGCGGAATCCGTCAAGACAACACATGTCTGTGCTGTCGGCTTCTCCTGCACGTTCGCTCAAATGAACCCGAAGTCCCTTGTGGGAAGTTGAAGCTGTGGTCAAGTTG
>QHXA01000236.1:9946-10443 GCA_003222755.1 Acidobacteriota bacterium | reverse complement strand
AACATACCCAACCCGTCATAGTGAGCGTTCCCGAGCCAGCCAATAGTAGTGCAGAGCGGATGCCGAAATGCGATGCTACAGCGCCCCAAGTAGCGCTTCCCGCAGCGATTGCTCCCTGACGCAGTGGCCGCCAAAGACTAGGGATTTTTTGACGGTCTAAGACATGCCCTGTCTCGTCCTGTGCACCCGCCCCGCTGGGCCTTTTGCGAAATTCCGACACGTAAACACTCGCTCTTCAAGCGGAAAACACCATCGTGATAAGACGTGTCCTTTTTATTCCTGCAGTACCTGATGCACGAAGGAGATCGCGATCGATCCCTCACCAACTGCCGATGCAACACGCTTAATATTGCCGGCGCGGACGTCGCCGACGGCAAAAACTCCCGGCAAGCTCGTTTCAAGGAGATGCGGAAGTCGGGCCAGCGGCCAATGCGCCGCAGCAAGATCGTCGTGCGAGAGGTCCGGCCCCGTCTTGATAAAACCGCGCGCATCGAGCG
>QHXA01000236.1:4145-9879 GCA_003222755.1 Acidobacteriota bacterium | reverse complement strand
AGACCTCGTGCGTCTCGACTTTTCCGGTCTTGCTGTTCTGCCAACGCACACGTTCGAGACGATCAGTTCCTTCGAGCGCGGTGACCTCAGTGTGAGGAAGCAAAGTAATGGATGGAGTCTCCTCAATTCGCCGGATCAGATAACGCGACATGCTGTCGGCCAGTCCGCTCGAACGGACCAGCAGGTACACGTGCTTTGTGGTTTGCGCCAGAAACACGGCGGCCTGCCCAGCCGAGTTGCCTCCGCCGATAACAATCACCTCTTCTCCGGCGCACAACTGCGACTCCACGAACGTTGCCCCATAATAGACGCCGTTACCTTCGAACTGCGCCAGGTTCTCGAGTGAGAGCCTGCGGTATTGAGCACCGGTCGCGATGATAATCGAGCGTGCGGGCACCGGCAGTCCACGGTTGATGTCAATCGCGTACGGCTTGCCATCACACTTCAGCCGTTTAGCCGATTTGGCGATCATCACTTGTGCACCGAACTTGTGGACTTGGGAGTATGCGCGCCCAGCGAGATCTTGCCCCGAGATGCCTGTGGGAAAGCCGAGGTAGTTTTCAATTTTTGAACTGGCGCCGGCCTGTCCTCCGGGAGCGTTCGACTCCAGGACCAGAACATCTAGTCCTTCGGATGCGCCGTACACGGCCGCCGCAAGTCCCGCGGGACCTGCTCCGATAATGACAACATCACGCAGTTGCGTCTGATCAATTGCGTCGTTGAAGCCGAGGTATTCGGCGATCTGATCATTAGAAGGATTGCGCAGCACCACATCGCCGCCGCATATGACCACCGGCACGTCCTGTACAGAGACGTGAAAACGATCCAGCAGTTCTTGGACGCCAGAGTCCCGGTCGAGATCAATGTATGAGTATGGATGGTTATTGCGAGTCAGAAACTCTTTGATGCGGAGCGTGCCAGGGGAATGCATCGAGCCAAGCAGCACCACATCTCCGTAACCACGGGCAATTAGCTCCACGCGACGCAGGATGAATGCGCGCATGAGAATTTCACTCAGCTCGCTGTCGGTTTGCACGAGGGCCAGCAACTGTTCGCGCTCGAGCTCAATCAGTTCGCCGGCCTCCTTGGCGCGTATTCGAACCAATCCGCGGCGGCCGGCCAACATGCTGGTTTCGCCTGTGAACTGGCCTGGACCCAGGGGCGCCACGAGGTGTTCGTCAGTACCCGGCGGTCGAACAATCTCCAAGCGGCCCGTCCTGACGATGAAGAACCGCGTGTTTTGCGCGCCAGCTTCCACGAGGACTTCGCCTTCCTGGACGCGTCGGATGTGACCGTGCGCGGCTGCTCGCTCGATCTGTTCCGGCTTCAATTTCGGGAACATACGCTCGGCAGCCGAAGCTATGCTCGTCAATTGGATTGGCGGATCGGGATCAGGCATGCTTGATTATCGCCGGTCTGAAGATGCGCTTCCACCTTCCATAACCATTTATCAACGCCGCGCGAAATCTCGGTGAAAATGTCCGCCGTATCCGCGTCATTGACTTCGTTACTCATGTCGATTGGGCGGCGGGCGAACTTCCCAAAGGAACCGAGCGCCGCAGACGGCGACGCCGCATGGTCTTGACCGCTCGGGTCCGACAAAGTGGTGATGCGGATCATTTGCCGAAAAAGTGTCTGAGCTCGGCCTTCATTTCCGACGGTCTCTGTTCCATAAGCCAGTGTCCGGTGTCCGTTAATGTGATTGATGTAACCTTACTGGCCACAATTTTCGCCTGGTTTTCCAGCGCGCCACCCATGGCTTTATCGCCCTCGATGGTCAAAACCGGCATCGGTAGTTTTGTGACAGCAAAAATTGTCGATTGTCCGCCGCGAAATAACCGCACAATTCACGCGAATGAACGCCCCAGTGTAGCTGTTGTTGGTACCTTAAGCGGAGACCGGCGCGATTTGGAATAGATAACGGATCGTCTTCTTCGTAACTCCCGCATCGGCCAGAATTGACGATCACGAAGCGCGAGGTTTGCGTTTCCGGCCGGCTTTGGCGTCTTCGTCCTGCCACTTATGGGCGAGTTCATCGAGCTTATCCAGAGCTTCACTGATTTCCTGCATGCGCTTGGTTAAGCCGTAAGTTACGGCAGGCGGGATCGTCGGCTCGTAGTGGCGGTAAATGAATCCCTTCTCTTCCAGGTTCCGTAACCTCTCGGTCAACAGGCGCGACGAAATGCCGTCGATTTGGCGGCGAAGTGCGCCGAACCGCGTCGGTCCGGATGTGCTCAGAACCCACAGGATGTGCATCGTCCAGGGCCGGGTCAGAAGTTGTAGCAATTCGTGAGTAGGCCGCGGGCAACGCGGCGGGAGTTCCTGCGAACGGCGCATGTAATCATCTCCACACCTACTTACTCTATAGTGCCTACTTTACAAAGACAACCAGTTACTTAAAGTAAGTAGGAGGAGGTGCTCAATGGCTGTTCGTTCCGTTTCTCATATCATCAAAGGTATCCCTACACTGGAAGGTGCAGGCTTTCTGGTTCATCGCCCATTTCCTTCGGATGCATTGTCGGATTTCGATCCGTTCCTGCTGCTCGACGAAATGGGTCCGATGGAAGTCCGGCCGGGAGAAGCCAAAGGCGCTCCGGATCATCCGCACCGCGGCTTTGAAACCGTAACCTATATGCTGTCCGGAAGCTTCCGTCACAAGGATTCCCAGGGACACCAAGGAAAGCTGGCCGCGGGCGACGTTCAGTGGATGACGGCGGGCCGCGGCGTTGTCCACTCTGAAGAGCCTTCGGAGGAATTTCAACAGACCGGAGGAACGCTTCACGGCGTGCAGCTCTGGGTGAATCTCCCGAAGACGGACAAGATGATCCGCCCGCACTATCAGGAGATACCAGCAGCGAAAATTCCGTCCGCGCGGACATCCGATGGAAACGTCGCAGTGCGGGTTGTGGCAGGTGAATCGCTCGGCGCCCGAGCCATCATTGAAACGCGCACGCCGATTTTCTATCTGGATGTCGCGCTCAAACCGGGAGGCAAAGTCGTTCAGCCTGTAGCGCACGATCTCAACGCATTCGCCTACGTCCTTAGTGGTCCAGTCCGTTTCGGCAGTCACACTGATGTCCAGCGCGGCAACATGGTTCCTTTTGAGAGAGATGGTGATGAAGTCTGGATTGAAGCGCCGCCGGAAAGTCAGTCCTCGGCCCGCGTGCTCCTCATCGGTGGGCGGCCGCTGAATGAACCGATCGCGCGTTATGGGCCGTTCGTCATGAACACGCCGCAGGAAATTCATGACGCCTTCGAGGACTACCGCTCGGGCCGTATGGGTTCGATTGACTTCTGAGAAGACACGAATAAAGGAGACTCATCATGGATACTGGAATACTCATCATCAGAGCGCTCTTTGGTTTGGCCATCGCGGGACATGGCGCGCAGAAATTATTCGGCTGGTTCGGCGGTTACGGCATCAAAGGAACCGGCGGGTTCTTCGAATCTCTCGGATTCCGTCCCGGCGCCGTATTTGCGACCGCTGCAGGTTTGAGCGAAATGGGAGGAGGCCTGCTGATTACTGTGGGACTGCTTACTCCATTCGGCGCTGCTGCCGTTCTCTCGGCGATGCTTGTCGCGATGATCAGCGTCCACTTGAAGAACGGATTCTTTGCGGCCGGCAATGGCATGAGATGCCGTTCCTTTATGCCACAGCGGCATTCGGGATAGCCCTGACCGGAGGAGGCGCGATTTCTCTCGACGGGCTGCTCGGCCTGAATTTCTTAGCCGAACCATACGTGGTCACCGCATTGCTTGTGCTCGCTGTTGGTGGCGCCGCCGCTACGTTAAGCATGCGCCACGGCAGTGCCTCTATACCATCGAAGTCCTGAGATTGATGTCACAGGCAAATGGTTTCGTATTCGGCCTGAGCGAAGGTGGCGCATACTTTGTCGTGAACCCGGGCGCGGAAGCCACGCGACTACATACTTGACTGCGGCTGCCAGTCCTAATTCGCACTCCATTTCCAATTTCGGATCTCCGGCAAGTCTTCGCCATATTTCTCGATGTATTGCCTGTGCTCGATTAGCTTCTCCTTCATGTGCTGCTTCAGGTCGATGCCCTTGTCGCCGGTCTGCGGCAGGCGATCGATTGTGTCCATCACGAGGTGGAACCGGTCCAGATCGTTTAGCACCGTCATGTCGAAGGGCGTAGTGATGGTGCCCTCTTCCTTGTAGCCCCGAACGTGGATGTTATCGTGGTTGGTGCGGCGGTAAGTCAGGCGGTGGATCAGCCATGGATACGCATGGAAGGCGAAGATGACCGGCTTGTCCCGGGTGAAGAGTTTGTCGAAATCCATGTCGCTCAGCCCGTGCGGATGCTCGGTTTGCGGCTGCAGCTTCATGAGATCGACGACGTTGACAACCCGGATTTTCAAGTCGGGTAGATACTCACGCAATATGGAGACGGCGGCGAGCGTCTCCAGTGTGGGCACGTCGCCACAGCAGGCCATGACCACGTCGGGCGCGACGCCCTGGTCGTTGCTGGCCCACTGCCAGATGCTGATTCCCTCCGTGCAGTGCTTCACGGCGGCGTCCATCGTCAGCCATTGGGGCGCCGGATGTTTGCCTGCGATCACAACGTTGACGTAATGACGGCTGCGCAGGCAATGGTCCATCACAGAGAGGAGGCAATTTGCATCCGGGGGAAGATAAACACGAACAACCTCAGCCTTTTTGTTTACGACGTTGTCGATGAAGCCCGGATCCTGATGCGTGAAGCCGTTATGATCCTGCCGCCAGACATGGGACGCCAAAAGGTAGTTTAACGAGGCGATCTTCCGCCGCCACGGCAGGTGCGACGTCACCTTCAACCACTTGGCGTGCTGGTTGAACATCGAGTCGACGATGTGAATGAATGCCTCATAGCAATTGAAGACGCCGTGTCGCCCGGTAAGCAGGTAACCTTCGAGCCAGCCCTCGCACTGGTGCTCGCTGAGCATTTCCATCACGCGCCCCGTGGGCGCGAGAAATTCGTCGTTAGGCACGGTCGCGACGTCCCATTGGCGGTTAGTCACTTCAAAGAGGGCTTCGAGGCCGTTGGAGAGCGTCTCATCAGGACCAAAGACCCGGAAATTCCGCTGTTCACTATTCAGCTTCGCCACGTCGCGCAGGAAGCGCCCTAGCACATGCGTATCGCCGATACCGCGCACTCCAGGCGATGGCACATCGACCGCATAATCCCGGAAATCCGGCATCCGCATGTCGCGGAGCAGAACGCCGCCGTTGGCATGGGGATTCGCGCCCATGCGTCGTTCACCCTTGGGCGCAAGTTCGGCTAGTTCGGGCTTCAGGCATCCCTTCCCATCGAAGAGTTCTTGCGGACGGTAGCTCCTCAGCCAATCTTCCAACAGCTTGAGGTGTTCGGGATGAGTGGCTGCGTCGGAGAGCGGCACCTGGTGCGAATGGAAGGTGCCCTCAATCTGCAGGCCATCAACCATCTTCGGCCCAGTCCATCCTTTGGGTGAATTGAGAACGATCATTGGCCAGCGCGGCCGCGCATAGTTGCCGTGGAGGCGGGCGTCCTGCTGGATTTTCTGGATCTGCTCCACCGCTGTGTCGAGTGCCGCGGCCATGGCCTCATGCATCAGAAGGGGCTCGCGACCTTCGACGAAGTAGGGCGTCCACCCGTAGCCGCGGAGCAACTGTTCCAATTCCTCACGCGTGATGCGGGCGAGGAGCGTCGGGCTGGCGATCTTGTAGCCGTTGAGATGCAGGATCGGCAGCACCGCGCC
>QHXA01000236.1:0-3937 GCA_003222755.1 Acidobacteriota bacterium | reverse complement strand
TCCGGCTTCATCTTGGCTGATGCCGGGATAGATCTCGCTGTAAGTGCCCTCGAGGTAAGTGTTGCTTACGACAGCCGGACCGCCATGCCCGGGGCCGGAAACGTAAATCATGTCGAGGTTGTACTTATTGATGACCCGGTTCAGGTGCACGTAAATGAAGTTCTGCCCAGGCGTCGTGCCCCAATGTCCCAGCAGCATGTGCTTCACATCCGCGAGCATCAGCGGCCGCTTGAGCAGCGGATTGTCGTAAAGATAAATCTGGCCGACCGACAGATAATTGGCGGCGCGCCAGTAGGCATCCATTTTGTGGAGTAGTTCCGGCCTGAGTGTGTTGGTCTTCATAGTTTTAAATTTCCCGAATCTAGCCAAGATTGAGGACGCGGGTGACGGACCTCGCGATCATGATTTCCTCGTCCGTGCGGATGACGCGTACTTTGACGCGACCGGTGTCCGGCGAAATCAGCGGTGCGTTCTGCGCATTGCGCTTCTGATTTAACTCAATGCCGAGGAAGCTGAGTCCGTCGCAGATCCGCTTCCGGATGAGCGGCGCGTTTTCGCCGATGCCCGCGGTGAATGCCAGCGTGTCCAAGCCGCCTAGCGCCGCGGCGAATGAGCCGATCCATTTCCTTACCTGATAGCAAAACAGATCCACCGCCTCCGCCGCATGGCCGTCGTCGGCCTCACTCGCGCACAAGTCGCGCAAGTCGGAACTCGTCCCAGAAACTCCGAGCAGCCCGGACTCGTGGTTTACCATCCGCTGAAACTGCGCCGCGCTCATGCGCTCGGTGCGCGCCAGGTAGTAAACCACGCCGGGATCCAGGTCACCCGTGCGGGTGCTCATCACCAAGCCGGCCGTGGGCGTGAAGCCCATGCTGGTATCGATGCTTTTGCCCTGGCGCACGGCCGCCAAACTGGCGCCATTGCCAAGATGCGCGAGGATCACACGGCCCTGGGCGGCTGTGGGATCAAGGCGGCCGAGTTCCTCCATCAAATAGGCGTAGGACAGGCCGTGGAAGCCGTAGCGTTCGATGCCTTTTGCCGCGTAACGCCGCGGGATCGGCAGTAACCTGGCAACACGCGGCATGTTTTGATGAAATGCAGTATCGAAGCAGGCCACTTGGGGCAGTTTTGGATGCCGCCGCAAAAGCGCCTCGATGAGCCCGATCTCTCGCGGCAGGTGATCGGGATCATACGGCGTAATCCGGTGCAGCTCCGCGAGCAGCCTCGGCGTGACTCGCTCCGGTTCGGAATGCTTCATGCCGTGCACCACGCGGTGACCCGCAGCTTTGACCGACGCAAAGACCGGCTGTGCCTCAAGCCAGTCCAATAGAAAACTCACCGCGCTACGGTGGTCGGCGGCGGCGAGGCGGCGTGCCGCCTGCGGTTTGCCGGCCGGATCTTTGATGATCAAATTCGTGCCGCGCAAACCGATGCGATCGATCTTTCCATCGAGCCGCCGCCGCGGCGTTTCCCCTGCCTCGTAGACCGCGAACCGGATACTTGACGAGCCGCCGTTGATTGTGAGGACGCAGGGCACTGCAGATTTCATAGGCCGTGTTTACCGCCAAACCGGAGCGTGATCACTTTGACGTGCGTTCCTCCCACATCAATCACCAGCGTCCGAAGCTTCCCAGAGCGAGCGTCACGACTTTTTCTCAACATGGCCGCCGAACTCGAACCTCATTGCGGAAAGTAACTTGTTGGCGAAGTCTTCTTCGCCTCTTGATGCGAAACGCTGGTACAGCGCGGCGCTCAGCACTGGCGCTGGAACTCCTTCATCGATGGCAGCCGCTACGGTCCACCGGCCTTCACCGGAATCGGACACATGGCCCGAAAACTTGGAGAGATCGTGTTGTCCGAATAATGCGATTGCGGTCAGATCCAGCAGCCATGAGGCGATGACACTGCCGCGCCGCCAAACCTCAGCGACATCAGCCAAATTAAAGTCGTATTGATAATGTTCCGGATTGCGTAAGGGCGTCGTTTCGGCGTCGGCTGCCCGGACCTGCTTGCCAACGTTGGCATGCCGCAGAATGTTCAGCCCCTCAGCATAAGCCGCCATCAAGCCGTATTCGATCCCGTTATGCACCATCTTGACGAAGTGGCCGGCGCCGGAAGGCCCGCAATGCAGGTAGCCCTCCTCAACCGCGCTTGAAGATGTTTCGCGTCCCGGTGTGCGCGAGATAACACCACGACCTGGTGCGAGCGTCTTAAAGGCGGGCTCCAGATAGCGTACCGCTTCAGCCTCGCCTCCAATCATCAGGCAATAGCCGCGTTCGAGACCCCACACACCACCGCTCGTGCCGACATCAACGTAGAGAATTCCTTTGGGCTGGAGTTTCTTGGCGCGCCGGATATCGTCGATATAGTAGGAATTGCCTCCGTCCACGATGATGTCGCCCTTCTGCATCTGCGTTTGGAGACTGTGGACAGTGTCATCGACGACGGCTGCGGGCACCATCAACCAAACTGCGCGTGGAGACTTCAATGTGCCAACCAAATCTTCCAGCGAGGCGGCTCCGACGGCACCCTCCTTGGCCAACTCCTTCACACGTTCCTGTGTTCGGTTAAACACAATGCATTCGTGGCCACCGCGGATGAGACGACGCACCATGTTCGCGCCCATCCTGCCCAGGCCGACCATTCCAATCTGCATTTTGAGATCCTCCCTTCGATAACCTTGCGCTGTTCCATTGTGAACGACCTAGCAATTTCGCGAACACCCAAGCATTCCACGTTTCGTTCGTCGGGCATATCGTCTCTCAGATCAACTTTGGCGAAAATTGATGGTTGTGATGGGACGGACTCCAGGAAGTAATACAAGTTGGACGGCCTGTTACGGCATCAATTGCTGGAGCTACGGGGGCTCTTCTCCAAGCCATTCGGGATTTTTCGCCGTGCCATCGAAGATGGATGTGGTCTTGAAGGGCTCGAACATTCCTTCAGCAGCAGCCGCGGAGGTTCTCGCCAGCAACGGCTCAACATCCTGATCGCTCATCGGCCGGAAGGTGCGCACAGCCTCAAATGCCTGATCGAGGATCGCCAGTACTTCCGAGCATTCGATAGATGATGGTTTCATTTTCCTCTCGATTAACTTGCCTTCTTGAGCGCTTCAGTTTTTGAGCGAAGACACTCCATCAGATCGTTCCACGACTTATCGAAGGCTTCGGCGCCTTCGCGCTGTAGTTGCTGAGCGAGTTCGGCATGATCCACTCCCGCTCGAGTGAATTCCGCCAGCACTTGTTCGGCATCGCCACCGTCGGCCGGCATGACGCCCTCGACGTGACCGTGATCTGCGAAGGCGAGCAGCGTTTTCTCAGGTATGGTATTGACGGTGTCCGGCGCCGCAAGCGCTTCGACATACATGACGTCCGGTGCTGCGGGATCTTTCGTGCCGGTGCTGCCCCAAAGCAGGCGCTGCGTCACTGCCCCGGCCGCGGCGAGTTGCTGCCATCGCGCCGACTTCAGCAACTCGCGATAGGTTTTGTAGGTGCGCTTCGCGATGTCAATTCCCAGGCGATTCCGAAGATGTTCCGGAACTTTTCCCACCACCGCCTTGTCCCAGCGGCTAATGAAGACGGATGCAATCGAATGGATCTTCGGATCCCGTCCAGCAGCGATCCTTCGTTCGATGCCGCGCATGTACGCCTCTGCAGCCGCAATATATTGCTCGCGTGAGAACAGCAGCGTGACATTCACTGGCACACCCTGAAATGTCGATTCCTCGATTGCAGGAACACCTTCGGGCGTACCCGGAATCTTAATCAACACGTTCGGCCGTTTCGCTTGCGCGTGAAGTTCAGCGACCTCTTTGATAGTGTTTGCGGTATCGTAGGCCAGCAAGGGAGACACCTCCAAAGAGACCCAGCCGTCAATGCCGTTCGTCGAATCGAAAATCGGGCGGAAGAGATCGGCGGCTTGAGTAAGATCTTCCAAA
>QHXA01000214.1:6339-9290 GCA_003222755.1 Acidobacteriota bacterium | reverse complement strand
GTGCGATTATTGTGGCCGGTTTGGATGATCACACTCCTCTGTATTGTTGGTGTGGTTTGCCTCGGCGGATTGCAATTCCTGCCCGGTGTCTCCGGCGAGAAACTCACGCGTGTGGCCGTGATCGTCGTCTCTGCATTGAGTGGCTGCCTGGCAACAGTGCTCGCTGGAAGCCTGTCCATGGGCGAAGAACGAACATCGGGAACACAATCATGGACTTTGACACTGCCGATATCCGCCGGCTTGCAGTGGTTCATCAAATTGGCCGTAGCGATATTCGCGAGCTTCGCTGGTCTGGCCATCGCGGTCACTGTGGCCCAAGCCGTGTTCGGCGCGCCTTTTGTTGACATTCTCGGTGAAGCTTTTGGCCGCCAACGTCTGCTTTTTTTCTTTAGTGTCTTTACCGTCCCGTCGCTGCTGACCTTTGCCGCATTCTGGTGCGCGTGCGCGGGCAAGGGCACTATTCGCGCGGCGTTGTGGGTTTTTCCAGCATTAGGAGCAGTAGTGCTGGCAACTGCTCTCGGCGCGTGGCTAGGCGAAAAGCTTCTGAGGAACGGAAGCGTCATCGATTTTCTTGTTTTAAGATTTCACCCGTTCCCGTTCTCCGACCGGACGGTGTCCCCGATCCTGAGCCTCACATTCGGCGGTTCTAAAATGTTTTGGCTTGTTCCGCCATTGCTCTTGGCGCTCATCCAAAGCCGCCGTCTGTTTCGGAGAGAACCGCAGGACGGTTTTCTATCGGAAATCCGGCACCTCTTGCCGGTAGCGATTGTAGCCATGCTGTGCAGCTTTTTGCCGCGAATACCTGTGGCTTTCCTTTACCGCGCTGCCGCACAAGTGAACGGGACGATCATCGAGACTCACGAAGCTGTTGGCAAAATCGTCGATGTCACGAAACTCGACGCAGCTCACCCGCGGCAACTCACTGGCGAAGACCTGGCAAAAGCTGCACCGCTTTCGGAGAGGGCGCGGCGGCTACTGATCAACTCCACCATCACTGTTGTACCGAAAGGTGGCGACCCGCTTTGGTTGCAGAGTCACAAAAATCTTTCCGAATACTTCACTACCGTTCATTTCGGAAACGATTGGGACTGCACCGCATACGGCCCCTACTTTCACTGTAAGACGCCCACCGGTTGGTGGGGATATCCGACGCATCCTTAGGAGTCGCCATCATGCGGTCGTCGAGTGAGCCTGTCATTGCCATCACAAACCTGTCGCGTAAGTTTGGCTCGAAGACAGTACTGAATGAAGTGTCCCTGTCTGTGCCCCGGGGTAGCGTCTTCGGACTGGTGGGCGAGAACGGCGCGGGCAAATCCACTTTGATCAAACATATTCTCGGTTTGCTGCGAGCCGAAGCTGGCACGGTGCGCGTGTTTGGCCTCGATCCGGTTTCGGAGCCCGTCTCTGTTCTGGCACGGATCGGTTACCTCTCCGAGCAACCAGACTTGCCGGGCTGGATGCGCGTGGACGAACTCATGCGCTACATGCGAGCCTTTTATCCAAAGTGGGACACGGCATATGCCGAACAGTTGCGCGAGCAATTCGGGCTGAATCCTGCGGCACGGATCAAGACACTTTCCAAGGGCCAGCGTACGAAGGCCGGTTTGCTCGCGGCTCAAGCGCATCGTCCGGACTTGCTGCTGCTCGACGAGCCAAGCTCGGGCCTGGATCCCATTGTCCGGCGCGACATTCTCGAAGCGGTCATCCGCACCGTAGCCGACGACGGCCGCACCGTGTTTTTTTCTTCACATTTGCTGGAAGAAGTCGAACAAGTGTCGAACCACGTCGCAATGATCCATCAAGGTAAGCTCGTATTGTGCGGACCCCTCGATGAAATTAGAGAGCGGCATCATGGGCTATCGCTGAATGAAATCTTTGTTTGTCAATTTACGCACGCCGGAGGCGTGTCAGGAGATTAGCCGGGGTTAAGCGAGCGGGAGCGAGCGCAACCACCGGTTATTTCAAACGACCAGAGGCAACCGCACCCTGGAAAAGGTGCGAGGATTCCTCGCACCCTTTCCAGGTGCGCATTCGTCGACTTGGTTATTCCGGGAGTACGCGCACAAAAGGCGTGCGCGTACTCCCGGCTAATTTACTTCCAGGCCTCCGGCGTGCGCAAAATCGGTAAACGTCATGGCTGAAGTTATCCGTTCGCCAATCACTGCGTTGATTTGGGAAATCTGGCTCCGAAACCGGAGATGGATCTGGAGCATCATCGGAACGTTTCTCTTCGGCTGGGTTTCCAATTTTGTCTTGCAGGATACGTTTTTCTCGAGCAGAGCCGGCCGGAACACACTCAGCGCGTTCAATGAGACATTAACATTCGCATCGTTGCTCATTGTTTTCGCGATTTTCAATTACACGGAATACGACGCGCAAAGAGGTTGGGCGGGCTTTCCCGATCGTCTGTTCACGTTGCCGGTCCCGACTTTGCTGCTTGTGGGCGTGCCGATTGGGCTTGGCATCTTCGCTGTAGAGCTGGTTTATGTGGGATGGGTGAAGCTCGTTTTTGCCCATGATGAAGTCGCAAAGCCCGCGTTGATTGCACTTCTAATTGGCGCGTTTATGGTCGTCTATCAAAGCACCCTTTGGATTCTTGCCCGCTTCGGCGCTCTTCGGATGGTTGTTCTTGGCGTGGTCGGCATCAGCTTTATTGTTGTGAACGTTTTGTCTTCTTTCCCGCAAGACAGTTTGTCACCATGGCTTTCAGAAAACATTCTGAGCGCGCTCACTGCGGGAGCCGCGCTAATCGCTTTCGTCGCCGCATGGATACACGTAGCGCGCCAGAGGTCCGGCGGCACATCGAGGCGAAACTCGGTCAAAGCCATCATCGAGCGGATTACCGATGCGCTACCCAGACGTACCACACCTTTTAGTTCTCCCGAGGCCGCTCAATTCTGGTTCGAATGGCGACGCTCTGGTTTGTTATTCCCGCTCTGTATCGCAGGGAT
>QHXA01000214.1:484-6230 GCA_003222755.1 Acidobacteriota bacterium | reverse complement strand
ACTCTGGCCATGCCCATGATCCTCGGCTTGCCGTTCGGCAAAGGCTTTTCCAAGCCGGATTTTTGGTCCACGGACCTGTCCGTGCCTGCTTTTCTTGCGGTTCGGCCTCTGGCCACCGGCGAAATCATCGTAATCAAAATGAAAGTTGCGGCATTGAGCGCCGCGGTCTCATGGGTTCTGGTGCTCATGTTCCTTTCGATCTGGCTTCCGCTCTGGGCGAGCCTCGATGCGTTGATCCCGATTCGGCGCTTCTTGCGGAGCCTCTCTGACAACTCTGTGTCTCCTCAATATGCGTTCGGGGCTCTGTCCATACTTGTAGGAATGTTCGTCACCTGGAGATTCCTGATCTCTGGTATGTGGATCGGTCTTTCCGGCAACAGGAAATTATTTGCCGCGTCGGCCGCTCCTTATGCTTTGGTTCCAGTGCTGGGAGTAATCGGTCTGATGGTGTTGCTGAGAAACCAATCGGGTCTGGTGTGGATTGCTGACAATCTGGATCCGCTGCTGGCATCTTTCGGCGTCGCCGTTATCGTGAAGTTCTGGTTGTGGGTTTTTTCCTGGCGGGACATCACACCGGAACGCGTGCGCCAGTACTTCGTCTTCTGGTCGGGCAGCACGCTATCTATAATTGTGTTGGCGATGATGCTGTGGCGCACCGTGCGGTCTCATCTGCCGCCGGATGCCGATGGGTTCGGACTTCTGCTGATTCTCATCGCACTCCTGATCATTCCATTAGCGCGAATTGGCCTCGCGCCCTCAGCTCTCGTGAGAAACCGGCATCGCTGAGGCCAGCCGTCCGTGGAATTCATGTAATTCGCGGCAAACACATAGGAGACGGATTTCGTTTCAACATAGTTGGTGCATCGACGATCTTTTCAGCATCGCAGCAATCTGGTACCGCCGAGATTTCAGGCAGATAACTTTTCCTTCGGATTGGTTTCCCGCCTGCTAGATCGCGAATATGCGCCAGCGTGGAAACATTGTGGTTCTCGGCGCGCCTACGGTAGTGGCCCTGTGGTTCATCTGTGGTTTTGCTCTGATGTATGTCACCACCGAGGCGGGACAATTCGGTATTTATCGGCCGCGCCAGGAGTGGCTCTTCGCTCACGTGCTTGGGGGCATCGCCGCTTTGCTGTTTGGTCCGACGCAGTTCTGGCTTGGACTGAATCGGCGGACCAAGATTCCTCACCGTGTTTTAGGTTCGCTATATCTAACGGCAGTCGCTGTCAGCGGCACGGCCGCATTCTATTTAGCTGCCCATACCGACTTCGGCTGGGTATTTGGATTGGGCTTAGCTTCGATGGCTTCTGCCTGGATGATCAGCACGACCCTGGCGACGATCGCAATCTGCCTGCGTCGGGTGGAACAACACCGGGAATGGATGATCCGCAGCTACGTTGTGACATTCGGTTTCGTCACGTTTCGAATACTGGAATCGATATTGGATATGGCAAAGATCGGCACCATACTGGAGCGAAAGGCCGCCGCAAGCTGGTTTTCGTGGACGGTTCCGCTATTACTCACCGAGTTGATACTGCAAGGCCGCAAGATCTTCGCAAGGCGGATCAGCGCAGTGCGGCCTCGAGCAGCGAATGGTTATACCGCCGTGCCTGCGCCAGCGGCGTTCGACGTTCGAAATTCCGAATCCTTTTATCAGCACCTGCGCTAAGCAGCGCCTTCAGAATCTCCGTATTCCCGAAATCAATTGTGGCCGCATACATCAGCGGCGTGAAGCCATTATCGTCGATCGCGTTGATTGGCACGCGAGCTTCGACGAGAGCAGGGATAATCGCCGGCCGATTCGTAACGACAGCCCAATGGAGCAGGTTTAGTCCTGAAGCAGCGATGATACCGGTATTCGCGCCTGCAGCGATCAAGGTTCGCACCACATCCGGATATCCAAACGTCACTGCTTGCGCTAGCGCGCTCTCGCTCGGCTTTGCACCGCGGGAGAGAAGCAGCTTCACGTTTTCCAGATCGCCGCTCATGGACGCCAACAGGAGTGGCGCGTTGCGCACCCGGACTTCTTTGGGGGGTTCCACGTCTGCGCCGGCACCTAGCAGCGCCTCAATCGAGGGTGCGCTTCCCCGATACGCCGCCGCAATGGTCAACGTATCAGCCCCTGACGAACCTCTTGCCTTGGGATCTGCGCCACGGCTGAGAAGCAGTCGAAGTTTTTCAGCGTCGGGAACTGCAGCCATCGAAACGGTCGTCCCATTTTTTGTTTTGCTGTTCGGATCGAGACCAGCATCCAACAATGCGGCCAGCTGCTGCGCCGTTCCGAACAATGCCGTCCGCATCCACGCAGGAGCATCGACACCGGCGGCTTCCAATCGTTCAGTTTTGGATGTCGATTCTGGAAGAGCGCTCAATAGCGCCATAACGGCCCAGCAACTTCCCGCGTACGAGAGGAACTCGTCTTTTCCATAAGGAAATCCCGTCGGGAAATACTTCGGGCTTACCTCTGCCGGCGAAATCATGCGCGTATGCACGCGCCACGTGCCATCCTGCGCCTGGGATGAAGTCAGAAAATTCAAGCCTTTCGTCCACACCGAATCGGTCGCCGCCACTCCGGCTTCGTGCAACGCGAACAACGCTTCACCAGTCGAATAGGCATCCGCCTCGTAGCCGGGCAACTGCGGCCATCCGCTGTTTGGTTTCTGCATGGCGGTCAGGTCACGCTTCCCTGCAGCCAGTTCCTCGCTCGAAGCTTCCGCCCAGACAAGACCCATCAGCCGAAACGCGGCATCTTCGGCCGAGACCGGACGATTCTCGAGCAACCACTGCCGAGCGCTGTGTATGGCGGCGTCGCGTTCTGCGCGCATTTCGTTCGGCATATATAACTGAATTGCGCGAACCGCAGTCGCCGTCGCGGTAAAGACGCTACTGGAATGCGGCGGACGAAAATCCGATGTAACCCAGTGACCATCGCGCTGCCAGCGAGCGAGCCGGCGGGCGTAGACGGCCGCCGTCAAATCCGGAGCGAAGCCCGCTTCATGCGCGGCCATGAGAAGGTAACTGTCGTTGGGCGTCGGGTCATTCAATGTTGTCGCTTGAATCGCATTGTCCAGTGCGTTCGCACCGACTAAGTCTCGAAACGTCTTCTCTTCGACGGCCTTCAGGACTTTCATGTCGATTTCAAACCCGCGGCTGCGCGCGAGGTCGAGCGTGAGGATCGGCAGGACATTGTGGTGACACGAAACACATGCACGCTTGGCGACAAACTCACCGGCCGAGCGTTGCAGCATTGGAAGCGCGCGCGTGACCGCGGCACGCGCGCTCTGCGAGCCTTGAGCCGAGAGCGTCTGGGCCATCAAAATCATGAGCAGCAGAGTCATCGCGCGAGCATAGATCTGGACAGTTCCGCAATCAAGTATGTACTCGGATTTCTGTAGGGGGCGGTCTATGACCGCCCACAATATCGAATTGCGCGATCGTGGGCGGTTATAGACCGCGCCTACAGTTCAGGCCAGTAGTTCCAGAATCGCCGCTGAAACGGCTTCCGGCTTTTCTCTAGGCAAGAAATGTCCTGCGCCTGCGATCACCCGGCGAGCAACTAATCTCGGAAGCTGATTGCGTTCATTCGGATTTTCCGGCGCAGGCCGGGCAATACCGTCGTCAGCGCCATAGAGCGTGATCGCGGGCACATCGATTTTCGGGCGCTGCGCCAGGCGCTGTTCCATTTCCATAAACCGGGGCTCGCCGGGCGCATTGCCGATGCGGTGTCGATAGGAATGAATCACGACATCGACAAAATCGGGACTGTCGAAGGAAGGAGCCGTACGGTTGAACGTCTCGTCCGTGAATTGCCACGTCGGAGACCAGGTTTCCCACAGGAATCGGCACAACGCTCGCCGATTCATTTGAAGCCCAGCTCGCCCGCGTTCCGTATTGAAATAGTACTGGTACCAGATCCCTCGTTCTGCCGCCGGAGCACCCGGCGGCGACGGTGCGACGGTGTTCTGAATCGAATAGCCGCCAATGAGGACGGCGGCCCGAACCCGATCCTGGTGAAGAGCCGCGGCAATACACGCGGCGCGCCCACCCCAGTCGAAACCGGCGACAGCAAATCGCTGTAATTTGAGTGCGTCGGCGAAATCGACAACATCCTGACCAATGGCCGCCTGCTCGGCCATTCGCGGAGCCGCCGGATCGCGAAAGCGCGTCGGGCCGAAACCACGCAGATACGGCACAAGAACGCGGTATCCGGCTTTCCCCAGCGGCGGTGCGACCTCGTCAAATGCATGGACATCATCTGGAAAACCGTGCAGGAGGATGATTGGAAAACCAGTAGGATTGCCGCTTTCCTCATACGCAATGCGTAGCACGGATGTGTCGATCGATTTTGAAACACCCGCTGGCGCATTCTGGCGTGCTAGGGTCCTGAAGGCAGCCGCGGCCGAAAATTTCAGAAACGCTCTGCGGTCATATTGTTGACGCAGTGTACTTGCCATTGTAAAGTACTCTCCATCATGAAACGTTCACATGCAGTCGCCCTTGGGCTTCTGTGCACCGTGATGATGTCATCTTGTTCGCCGAAAGAAAAGCCAGGGGTACGCGTTTTTCGCGTACCCCTGGAATAGGTCAACAACTCAGGAATCCGCACCTGAAGGGGTGTCGAGGACTCCTCGCACCCTTTCAGGGTGCGGCTGTTCTTGGTCTTCGACGACCGGGTTGCGCTCGCTCCCTTTAGCTTAACCCCCGGCTAATTTCCTGACGCCTCCGGCGTGCGCAAAATCGATAAACTTCACTTGCACGCCTCTGGCCGTAAACGGCAAAGCTCGTCCACTCGTCTGACCTCGTCCTTGACGCTCCAAGAAATGCGCCGATATACTCCGCACACATTTTTAAGGGGTAAAGTATGCGGTCAAAACGTCTTTTCACAATTACCGCGGGAATCGTCGCCGGAGTTCTCTTATACCTTGGCGCCAGCGTAGGTCAGCCGCAAAGTGCCAACCGCTCCGCATTGGCAGGTATTGTCAGCTCGCAGGAAGAAGGCCCGATGGAAGGTGTTCTGGTCGGGGCGAAGAAAGACGGTTCGACCATGACGGTATACGTCGTGAGCGATGATAAAGGACGGTACAGCTTCCCCACCGGGAGATTGCAGTCCGGTCGATATTCGTTGCAGATCAAAGCAGTCGGCTATGACCTCACCCGTCCCGGCATCGTGGAGATTGCGGGAAAGACCGCACAGCTCGACCTGAAACTGACGAAGACCCGCGATCTTGCTTCGCAATTATCGAATACAGAGTGGCTCATGAGCATGCCGGGTGCGAGCGAATGGAAGGCCGACCTGTACTTGTGTGCGAGTTGCCACACATTGGAGCCCATCGTAAGGTCCCGCCACAACGTGGATGAATGGATAAAAGTTCTGGCACGAATGAGTTCCTATTATGTGGGAAGCACTCCGCTGAAACCGCAGAAAAGGCCGGCTCCAACGCCTGAAGAATTGTCACTTGCTGATCAGGGCAGGCGGCAAGGCGGCGCCAACGCCAATACGAATATGGCTGGTGAAGGTGCGAGCCCTCAGAACAAGAGAATGGCCGAGTTTCTCGCGACGATCAATCTCAGCGCGAGTCCCACTTGGAAATATGAGCTTAAAATCTTGCCGAGACCGAAAGGTCGTGGAACGCGCGTGATTGTCACCGCATACGGGTTACGGCGGAAGGACAGCATGGTGCATGACGCCCTGCATGGTTCCGACGGGTTCGTTTGGTATGGCGACTTCGGCAGCCAATTTATCGGA
>QHXA01000214.1:0-424 GCA_003222755.1 Acidobacteriota bacterium | reverse complement strand
TCACGCTATCCGACAGGCATGTTGGATGTGAGATTGAACCGGGACGGGATGTTGTGGCTGGCTATGATGGCGCAGGGAGGAATTGCCAAATTCGACACTAAGACCGAAAAGTTCCAGACCTATAGTCTGCCTGCCGACCTGAACGGCAACAACAGTCAAGTCGCACAGGTCATGCCGTTTTCATCACATCTTGATGGAAAGGTATGGCTCAACAGTGTCGGATCAGGAACCGTAGAACGGTTGGATCTCAAATCCGGCGAAATGGAAACGATCTATCCCGATCAGGGACGCTTTGGTCTTTATGGCATTGGCGCCGACGCCGAGAACAATCTCTACGGCAATGTCATCGGTGGCGGCGCGATCCAAAGAGTAGATGCGAAGACGAAACAGGTGAAGACGTATCCGACGCCGACCCCGAATTCCG
>QHXA01000213.1 GCA_003222755.1 Acidobacteriota bacterium | reverse complement strand
ACGCCGCTTGAATAGCCTCCATATCGGAGATGTACAGGTTCTTGCGCTTTTGGTTCTCGACCCATTCATCCAATGACCTCATCACCGGCGAAGTGCGACTGATCGTGACGACATCGGGCCCGAGGTTGAAGATCTTCCCGGCGACGTAGTCATTTAGTCCGGAGATGATTGAAACGACCGCGATCACCGCCATCACGCCGATAACGATTCCGAGCAGCGTCAACAATGACCGAAGCCGGTTCGCCCGCAGCGAGGCTAAAGCGATGTAGACAGCTTCAAGAAAGTTCATCTTATTTGTAGCGTCGGTCTATGACCGCTGCGGCACCGCGGAGCGGTGCACTGGAGTTTGGACATTTCCCCACCGCGGAGCGGTGCTTCGCACCCTTTTACACGGTGTGATTATCAACGACATTACCGGGCGCGGCCGAATTTTTCTTGAAGCATTCGGATCTTTTCTTCCATCGTTTGCGATGGCCGTGGCGCGACACTCTCAACAGGAGGTTTTGGAGGCCGCGTTTGCTGCTGCGATTGCGGCGGTTGCGGCGGTCGTGGCTTGCGGGGGGGCTGTTCCGGTTTCGGTCGTTTCGCTGGGGGCCCTTGGACCGGCCTGGCCTGGGTCTCAGACTGTGCGACCGCCGGCACTGCGACTGCCGGCGCGGCGGCTTTGGGCTTCTTTCGCGGGCGTGGACGACGCGGAGGCTTCGGCGTGATCGCTTTCATCGAAAGACTGATCCGTTTCATCCCTGGGTCTACGCCAATCACTTTCACCTTCACGATATCGCCAACCTTCACCGCCTGTCGCGCATCCTGCACGTACTTGTGGGAGAGTTCCGAAATGTGCACCAACCCATCTTGATGCACGCCAAGGTCGACAAAGGCGCCGAAATTCGTGACGTTGGTAACAGTCCCTTCCAGTTCCATGCCTTCTTTCAGGTCAGCAATCTCCTTCACGTCTTCGCGGAACTTGGGAACAACAAATTTGTCTCGCGGGTCGCGGCCAGGCTTGAGCAACTCTTCGCGAATGTCTGCAACCGTATACCTTCCACCCTCCGCTTCGAAAGCTTTGAAGTCGATCGCGTTGATCTGAGCAGGATTCTCGATGAGTTCGCTGACGGAGGTGCCTAATGAACTCGCCATGCGCTCAACGAGTGGGTACGACTCCGGGTGCACACCCGTACGATCGAGGGGATTCTCGCCGTCTTTAATACGAAGAAACCCTGCCGCCTGCTCGAACGTTTTCTCGCCAAACCCTTCGACCTCACGCAACTGCGGGCGCGATTTAAACACGCCATGCTGATCACGATAGGCAACGACATTCAAGGCAAGCTTGTCTCCGATACCGGAAACGTATTTCAACAGATCCACTGAAGCGCTGTTCAGATCGACACCCACACGGTTCACGCACGATTCCACGACGGCAGCCAGACTGCGCTTCAGCTTCTTCTGATCGACATCGTGCTGGTATTGGCCGACACCGATCGATTTCGGTTCCGTCTTTACCAGTTCAGCCAATGGATCTTGCAGACGCCGCGCAATTGAAATCGCTCCACGGACAGTGACATCGAGCTTCGGAAATTCTTCTCGCGCTCGTTTGGACGCGGAATACACGGAGGCGCCGGCCTCGTTCACCACAACAACGAAGATATCCAATGTGTGCTTCTCGACAATCGAGCGCACGAACGTATCCGTTTCGCGCGAACCTGTCCCATTACCGATCGCAATTCCGCGCACGTTGTATCTTTGAACGAGATCGAGCAGGATCTTCTCAGCGCCCTCCAGGTCCTGCTTCGGCTCAGTCAGATGAATAGTGTGGTTCTCGAGAAATTTTCCGGTTTCGTTCACGACGGCGATCTTGCATCCGGTCCTCTGCCCCGGATCGATCCCCATTACGGCAATCTGGCCGGCCGGCGGCGATAGCAGCAGCGTACGCAGGTTCTCTTCAAAAACTTCAATGGCTTCGGACTCGGCGCGCTCTCGCAACATCGACCGCACTTCGTTTTGGATGGACGGCAGGAGAAGCCGTTCGTAGGCGTCACGTGCGGCGCTTTCAAGAAGCGACGCAAACTGCGATTGCGGTTCCCGGATGACTTGCGGAACAAGACCAGCGACGAACTTTTCATTCTCGACGTCGATGGAAAACGTCAAAATGCCTTCGCGGGTGCCGCGGCGGATTGCGAGCATTCGATGTGAAGGAATTTTCGGAACGGCCTCCTCGAAGTTGTAATACATCTCGTACTTCGTTTTTTCCGTGTCCTTACCGGCTACAACCTTCGCATGGATCTTGCCTTCATGAAGCATGAGATCGCGAAGCTGCTTTCGAATGTCCGGAGTCTCTGCAATTCGCTCCGCGATGATGTGAAGCGCGCCTTCGATCGCGGATTCAACCGTGGGCACTTCTTTCTCTGGATTGACGAACTGTTGCGCGAATTCACCGGCGGGCTGTTCACCGCTCTGTTCCCAAATGTAATTCGCTAGCGGCTCTAAGCCTCGCTCCAGAGCCACGCTGGCTTTGGTCTTGCGCTTGGGTTTGTAAGGAAGGTACAGATCCTCGAGTTCGTGTTTGCTATAGCAGGCCAGAATCTTTGCTTTGAGATCGTCCGTCAGCTTGCCCTGCTTCTCAATTGATGACAGCACGGTCGCGCGCCGCGCTTCGAGATCGCCGTAGTACTGACGGCCAACATCGATGTGGCGGATTTTGACCTCGTCAAGGTTGCCTGTTGCTTCTTTGCGATACCTGGCAATGAACGGAACCGTCCCGCCCTCTTCGAGTAATTTGATCGTCGTTTCCACGCGCGAAACGGGCGCGCCAACCTCTTTGCTGATTCTCAGGAGGATTTCAGGAATAAACATGACGTGAAGTTAAAATGTATTCCAAAACTCAAACGCTGTGATAGCCGAAACTTTGTAACATATAAGACCACGGTTTACTTGAATTACATTGATGCCCTATCGACCTTTTTCCATCTGGATTCCATACCGCCGGCCCTCGGTCTCGACCCATTGCGAAAATTCCGACATGATTTTCTCGTAACTGCGCACGTTCTCTCTGAGCCGGCGGCTGTGGGCAAATGTTACGGTTCCGGCACGCTCGACTTCCTGCAATAGCTCGTATTGGTCTTGCAACACGCGTAAGAGAGCGCCGGCGAGCTGGTCAGCCTTTGAAGTCAGCGATGGAATCTTCCGGAGTTGGTCGATTGATTTTGCGGTGTCTGCCTTCAACGATTGGAGATGCTCGGTGCGGCGGGACTCGAGATCATCAGCGGATGATTCAAAAGTCTGCTGCGCTTTGTTGATGGCGTCGATGAACTGTTCAGTGGCGGAACCTGTGCTCAAGATCTGAGTCAAACCTCGGCCAAGGTTGCGAACCGAAGGCTGCGGCCCATCGTAATGTTTTGCGACGCTGTAGAACGAAACCACAATGATCGCAATTAATACCATTTGCACAGCTCTGAAGATCGCCGGAGTCTCGGCGCCAGGTTTTTGAAATGGAACAATCGCTGCCAGCGCTGCGCCAGCGAGCAGGCCGCCGATATGCGCAGAATTGTCGATCGCAGGAATTGTAAAACCGATGATCAGGTTCAGTACGATGACCGGAAGCACGCCCGTGCCGACCGCGCGCTTGAAGAAAGGGGGAATCGATTTGCGATAACGAACGCCGAACACCAACAGCACACCGAACAATCCGAAGATCGCTCCCGACGCGCCCGCCGAAATCGATTGTGGATGATAAAAATAGCTTCCGCAGACTCCTGCGACTCCAGTCAACACGTAGAGAATGACGAATCGCGCGGCGCCATACAGCTTTTCGACTTGCGGCCCGACGATCCACAGCGCATACGAATTAAAAATCAGATGCAGCATGCCGATGTGGATGAAAATCGGCGTGATGAACCGCCACCATTCACCGCGCGCAATCTCCGCATTCGACTTAACACCGAATGCCATCAGCGTCGGTTCATTCGTGCTACCGCCAGCCAGCGCCATCAAAAGGAAGACGAGAATATTCAGCGTCAGGAAAACGTATGTGAACAGGGGACGGCGCGTCCAAACTGCGTGCAGAAATTCAAGATGATCTTCGCCAACCATGTCATCCGCGGCTTTCCTCTAAATCGAGCTGCAGTGTCCGTGAAATCTCACGTGCTGCATCACGCGCCTTGTCCAGTTCATCCGGCTTGAACGAAATCGCCGCGACGACAGCATGTCCGCCGCCGCCATACTGTTCGCAAAGTTTCGCCAAATTCTGCCGATGTGGACGTTTCGTCCATGGATTCGTGCCAACGGACACCTTGGCGCGGACGGAAGACTGGCTGACGCCAACGCTGTAGACGCTCTCTGGGAACAGGTAGTAGGGGATGAATTTGTTGTAGCCGTCCAGGTCATGGTCACTCACGTCGAATTCGATTACGCCGTTGATACACTTGGTCACCCGCTGCATGATCTCGATCGATTCGAAGTGGTGTGCATGGAGTCTTTCAAACATCGAGCGTATCTCGGGAACTTCGATGACATCGGCCAGGGGCTTGTGCTGAATCTCGCGAATGATCTGGTGTATGAGTTCGGGATTATGGCTCGCCTCGATGACGAGCATCAGTTTCATCGCCGGGTCTTTGAGTTCCACTGCAGTCTTTGCATCAGGAAATTGTGCGCCATCGATGATATCGGCCCAGTAGACAAGGTCGTCGAGGTCAGGCATCGGACAATTGAACACGGTCCGCGTCACATGCGCGATGAACTTCGTGCAGGACTTGTAACTCGGATCGTGGAACTTGTGGCCGCTGCTGTCGCGGCGAAAGTGATCTTCATCTTGCGCCGAAAGAAACGCGCTCTGATGGTGATCGAACCACCACGTCAACTGATCCGAAGCGGAATATTTGAAATCGACGATCGCATTGTCGCCCGGTCCAAACTGTTCGTCTGCAATGTGCTGCCCCGCCTTGTGAGTGAGGCCTTCGTATTCGATCTCTGCGTCAGGATCGATATGGCGTTTGTAGAAACGCGAAAACACTGCTGCGGAGGAGACTCCGTCAAAACAGTTGTCGTGGTACAGAACGCGAACTTTTTTCATCTTTTTAACGTCGGGCTACACCGCCTTCGGAAGACTTCTTAATGGAGACGGTCCACCCACGTACAATCTTTAACGCAGCAAGTATTTGGCGATCGTCTGAAGCTGCATATAAGACGTGCCCTCATAGATCTTGCCGATCTTTGAATCCCTAAAATATTTCTCTGCCGGATAGTCTTTCGTATAGCCATAGCCGCCGTAGAACTCGACGACTAGTGAGGTCACATGCTCGGCAACTTGCGACGAGAAGTACTTCGCCATGGCCGCTTCTTTCAGGAAATCTATCTTGGCGTCCTTCAAACGAGCTGCGTTATAGACCATCAGGCGCGCCGCCTCAATCTGCGTCGCCGTCTCGGCGAGTTGAAATTGAATCGCTTGAAACTCAGCAAGCGGTTTTCCAAACGCTTTTCGTTCCTTAGAATATGCGGCGCCGTACTCCCAGCTACCCTGTGCGATGCCCACCATCTGCGCACCAATGCCGATCCGCCCCTCGTTTAGTGTCTCAATCGCGATCTTGTAACCCTTGCCGATCTCTCCCAGCACATTCGACTTTGGCACCCGGCAATCTTCCAATATCAATTCGCATGTGCTGGACGCCCGAATGCCGAGTTTGTCTTCTTTCTTGCCGACGGAGAAGCCGGGGAAATCGTGTTCGACCAAGAATGCCGTGATGCCCTTATACCCCTGTTCCGGATTCACGTTTGCAAATACGATAAAAAGTCCGGCCTCGATCGCATTGGTGATCCAAAGTTTCCGGCCATTCAAAACGAAATAATCGCCTTTATCTGTTGCACGGCAGGCTAAAGCGAATGCATCGCTGCCGGAACCGGCTTCAGATAAGGCATAGGCGCCCACAAGCTCCTTTGCGAGCAGGGGGAGATATTTGCGCTTCTGTTCGTCGTTCGCCCATCGCATGATGGCATTGTTCACAAGCGTGTTCTGAACGTCGATGAACACGCCGAACGACGCGTCGACTCGCGAGATTTCTTCAACTGCGAGAACAGACATGAAAAAACTGCCCGCTGCACCGCCGAATTCTTCGGGGATATGAATGCCCATCAACCCAAGCTCGAACAGTTGGGGAATGATGCTGGGCTCGAGCCGCGCATCATCGTCCATCTTGCGGACGAGCGGCCGGATGCGCTCTTCGGCGAAACTGCGACACGACTGGCGAAACAACTGCTCGTCTTCTGATAAGACCGTTAGAGGAACGCTCATTTCTATGGCCCGCGGCCCAAACACGGCTCGTCGGGAAAATCGCGTATTATAACAGTCATGCGCTCCGTTTATAATTATCTTTGATATGGAGCCGCACCCACATGATAAGAAGCACGAACATGGCCATGCCCGTGGCAGTCTGAAAACCGCGCTGATTATCACTGCAACTTTTCTGGTTGCCGAATTTCTGGGCGCCTTGTACACCAATTCACTAGCCCTGCTGGCGGATGCGGGACACATGCTCACTGATGTCGCAGCGCTAAGCCTGAGCCTGTTCGCCATGCGGTTCGCGAGCCGTCGTGCAACCCCGCGCATGACATATGGGTTTTATCGTGTGGAGATTCTTTCGGCCCTGCTGAATGGCGTATTCCTGGTTCTCGTCGCGCTTTACATTTTCTACGAGGCATATCACCGCTTTCTGAATCCGCCTTCCGTGAAAGCGGACTGGATGCTGGTTGTCGCAATCATTGGTTTGCTTGCGAACATTGCCAGTGCGTGGGTTTTGTTTGGAAAACATCAGGAAAGCCTGAATGTTCGCGGCGCATTCTTCCACGTGCTGACGGATGCGATCGGCTCAGTCGGCGCGATCATCGCCAGCCTTGCAATCATCATGAGCGGCTATCAGGTAGCAGATCCGCTGATCAGTATTGTCGTGGCGGTGCTGATCCTCTGGAGTTCATGGATCCTGATTCGGGATGCGGTCGACATTTTGCTGGAGGGCACGCCTTCCCACATCAATATTGTTAGCCTGAGAGAACAATTAGGGCGCCTGGACGGTGTTGGCTCCGTTCATGACCTTCACGTCTGGACCCTCACGTCGGGCGTGCTCGCGATGAGCTGCCATGTTGTTGCAGAAGACGGCAATTATAGTCGCAGCGAACTGCTCAGCCGCGTCAACGGTGTCGCGCGGGAACGTTTTCACATCGACCACACAACTATTCAAATTGAAGACAGAAACACTCCGGCTGAGGTTGTGCAATCCTGTAATTGCCATTTCGGCGCATGGGATTCGCAATAGTACGAAACAACGAAATTAACTATGATCAAACTCCTCATTGCAGCGGCAGTTCTTCTCCAAAATCCATCGCTCGACAGCGTAAGTCCGAAAGAGCGGATGGCGGCTGTCGACAAAATGGCCGTGATCGGAAATCGTGAAGCGATTCCCCAGCTGGCAGCGGCGCTCAAGAAAGAACCGAAAAGCGATATTCGCGCGGAAATGGTCGCTGCGCTTGGCCGCATTCGCGATCGCGAAGCAGTGCCGGTGCTGGTCGACACGATGAGAAATGATCTCGATAAGGATGTGCGATCGCAGGCCATCGATTCCCTGCTGCGCCTCTACATTCCGATCGAAGATTCCGGCCCGATTCGTACGATCTTCAACCGGGTGAAGAGCGTGTTTCTTCAGCCGGATTCGCCGGTCGTCGGGCCAGAGGTTCAAGTCGATGCTGCTGTCAAGGACGCTCTGGCCACCACGATGCAGAAGGACTTCAGCGACGAAGTTCGCGCGCAGGCAGCGCGCGCCCTGGGTTCGTTAAGAGCCAGGGACCAGGTTCCTCTGCTTCTAGAGGCGCTCGAAAATCCGCAGAATCGCGAGCACCAAACAGTCCGCATCGAAATCGTGCGCACCCTCGGCGCGCTCCGCGATCCGGCAGCAGGCCCGGCTCTGGAGCGCACGCTTCGTGACTCGAATAAACAAGTGGTGGCTGAGGCTGTTTCAGCTATTGGTCTCGTCGGCCACACTGCGGCACGTCCGGTGCTTGAAGAGATGTTTAGAACTGACCCCAGCGGCGTCATCAAGTCTCGCGCACTGGAGGCATTGGCGCTTCTCCGCGATCCCGCAAGCATTCCGCTGTTTGAATCGTTGCTCTCGAACAAGGACGATTACTATCGTGAACTTTCCGCCGAGGGCCTCGCCCGCCTCAAATATGAAGGCGCGACGAAGGATTGGCGGACGCGGTTCGATCAGGAAAGGAAACCGAGGGTTCAAAACGCGCTCGCATATGGTTTGGCTGCTGCAGGCGATGTCGATTACATCAACCATTTGGCTAATGCGCTGGACAGCCGGCAGGCCGAGCAAGCCGTCGTGTACCTGTACGAGCTTGGAAGATTCGACGGCAAGCTGAACGAGCTCTATCGTTACTTGCGCAGCGCGAATCCAAAGATACGCGCCGGAATTGTCAAGGTCATCGGCAATATCGGCGACCCTTCTTCGGTCGATCAGGTACGGCCTCTCACTGATGACCCCAGCACAGAAGTTGTACGCGAAGCTGTCGCCGCACTACGGAAATTGAACCGGTGAGCAAGCAGCCCGTCCGAGTTCGATTCGCGCCATCGCCGACCGGATACCTGCATGTCGGCGGCGCCAGGACGGCCCTGTTCGACTGGCTCTTTGCGCGAAAGCACAACGGCACCTTCATTCTTCGGATCGAAGACACCGACATTGAACGTTCGAGCGAAGAAATGACGCGCGGCATTCTCGACGCGATGACATGGCTCGGCCTTCATTGGGACGAAGGTCCGTATATGCAGTCCGCAGGTTTCGATCAGCATCGCGACGCCGTCAGCAAATTGCTGGAGTCCGGACACGCATATCACTGCTTCTGCCCACCAGAATTGCTGGAACAGAAGCGGAAGGAAGCCGCAGCCCGCAAAACGGATTTCAAATACGATCGGATCTGTCTGAGACTCGCGCCCGATGAGGTGAAGCGCTGCCTCGAAAATGAGCAACGCGCCGCTGTGCGGTTCAAAGTGCCGGACGGGTCCGTGTCGTTCGAGGATGCTGTTGTCGGTGAAGTCACAATTTCGAGTGAAACGATTGAGGACTTCGTTCTGCTTAGGTCAAACGGACAGCCGACTTATCATGTCAGTGTCGTTGTGGATGATATCGAGATGCGGATCACCCATGTCATCCGCGGTGCAGATCACATTTCGAACACGCCCAAACAGATTTTGCTTTACCGCGCGCTTGGAGCTCCAATTCCCGTCTTCGCGCACATTCCTCTAATTCTCGGGCCGGACAAGACACGGCTCAGCAAGCGGCATGGCGCAACTTCGGTGATGGCCTATCAGGAGCAAGGCATTCTTCCCGAAGCAATGCGCAATTTTCTTGCGCTGCTTGGATGGTCCCCGGGCACCGATCAGGAATTCTTCGAAGACGATGAATTGATCCGCGCCTTTTCGCTCGAAGGCATTTCGAAAGCGAACGCGGTGTTCAATCCCGAGAAGCTCGCATGGTTCAACGCGCAATACATTGCGAGGCTTCCACACGAAAGACTGGTGCCGTACCTCAAGCCGGAGTACATCAAGGCTGGATTGTGGCGGGACTCTCTGGAGAGGGAAGACGCCGGATGGTTCCGGTCGCTGGTCGATCTGTACCGTCCGCGAGCCAAGGTGCTTCAGGATTTCCCGAAACTATCGCGATTTTTCTTTCTCGATCATGTGGAGTACGATCAGGCGGCCGTCGACAAATTCTTGAAGGACGAAAAAGTTCGAGGCTACCTCCGAACGCTCGCTGACCGTCTCGAAGCGCTTCCGGAGTTCAGCCATCATAGCCTGGAGGCGGCCGTTCGAAGTCTCGCCGATGAGCTGGGCGTGAAGCCCGCAGCACTGATGAATCCGGCGCGTGTGGCAATTACAGGCCAGGCTATTGCTCCCGGACTATTTGACGTCATGATCCTTCTAGGCCGTGACAAGACGGTTAAACGCTTAAGAATTTGAATTGTGGAGGGGACCGGTTGCACAGATTAATTTGTGTAATCGGCGCAATCTGCGGCTAACATACCGGTTCTTATGACTTGGTTCAAACGCGAGAAGAAGCCGATGGAGGCGCCCGACGAGCGGCGTGTTGTGACCGAAGGCTTGTGGATCAAATGCAGTGGTTGCAAGGAACCGCTTTGGAAGAAAGATCTCGAAGGTCATCTTCACGTGTGTCCGAAGTGCAGCTATCATTACAAAATTTCTGCATATGATCGCATCCATCTGCTGATGGATCCGGGTTGGACCGAGCACGATGCGTCGCTTTATTCGACGGACCCGCTGGATTTCAAAGCGAATAAACCATACAAACAAAGCCTGGAGTCGCTTCCGAAAAAGGTTGGAGTACTGGAAGCCGTGATCAATGTGGAAGGCACAATCGACGGCTTGCCGGTCATGCTTTCCGCCATGGAATACAACTTTATCGGCGGTTCGATGGGATCCGTCGTTGGTGAGAAGATCACGCGCGCAATCGAACGCTCGATCGAAAGCAATTCGGCGCTTGTCGTCGTTTCATGCTCCGGCGGCGCGCGCATGCAGGAGGGCGCCTTGAGCCTGATGCAGATGGCGAAGATTTCGTCGGCCCTCGCGCATCTTGATAAGAAGCGGCTCCCCTACATATCCGTGCTCACCGACCCAACGACGGGAGGCGTGACCGCCAGTTTTGCGATGCTCGGCGATCTCAACATCGCTGAGCCCGGCGCGCTCATCGGATTCGCCGGACCCCG
>QHXA01000212.1:11928-23056 GCA_003222755.1 Acidobacteriota bacterium | reverse complement strand
CATAAAGGAGTGAATCCGGATGAAGTCGTTGCGGTCGGCGCTGCGGTTCAGGCAGGGGTGTTAGGCGGTGAGGTGAAGGACGTCCTGTTGCTCGACGTTACGCCGCTTTCGTTGGGTATCGAGACGCTGGGTGGTGTTTTCACGAGACTCATTGACCGGAACACGACTATCCCCACGCGGAAGAGCGAGATCTTCTCAACCGCTGCGGATAATCAGACATCGGTTGAGATTCACGTGCTTCAGGGCGAACGTCCAATGGCTCGGGACAACCGCACGCTCGGTAAGTTCCACCTCGTCGGGATTCCACCGGCGCCGCGCGGCGTTCCACAGATCGAAGTCACTTTCGATATCGACGCCAATGGCATCGTGAACGTTTCGGCCAAGTCGGTACAGGAAAAGAGCAGAAAATTACGATCACTTCATCCAGCGGCTTGTCCAAGGACGACATCAACAAAATGGTCAGGGAGGCCGAGTCGCACGCGGATGAAGACAAACGCAAGCGCGAAGAGATCGAAGCGAGAAATCGAGCCGACTCTCTGGTGTACCAGACCGAGAAGATGCTGAACGAGCATCGCAGCAAACTCTCGGAAGCCGATGCCAAGTCCGTCGAAGCCGCAATCGCGGACTGCAAGAAGGCCTTGGAGGGCGGTGACATCGGTGCAATCAACCGCGCCGCCGACGCACTGACTCAGGCATCGCACAAGGTTGCTGAAGCGATGTACAAGTCCGGTGCACAGGCTGGTGGGAGTGCCGGCGGGGCGACAAACGGGGCCGGCACGAAGACGGGTGAAAAGCCCGATGACGTGATCGACGCCGAATACGTTGATGCGGACGAAAAGAAAAAGGAGTAACTGTAGGGCCGGTCCGCGAAGCGCCGCGCGCGGGCGGTCATAGACCGCCCTACAGTAAACATCTGCCGCCATGACGAGCAAAGACGATCTCTATGTCATTCTTGAGGTCGACCGTACAGCGTCGGTCAACGATATCAAGCGAGCCTTTCGGAAGCTTGCCCGGCGCTATCACCCGGACATCAATCCGGGAGACCGGTACGCGGAAGATCGTTTCAAGCGGATCACCGAGGCCTATGAGATCCTCAGTGATCCTATGAAACGCGAGTTTTATGACGTCAATGGTTTCTACACGGATGGCGTTTTGGAGCCCAATCGGCAGGAGACAAGCTGGAGGTTCAGCTTTCAGGGATTTAATTTCAGTCGATCGACTGACGTAGATTTCAGTGAGATTTTCAGCCAGGCGAGGCGGCCCGAACGCCGGGATCCACAACGGGGCCAGGATCTGGAGCATCCGATTTCGATCAGTTTCGAGGAGTCTATCCGGGGCCGCACCGCACGGGTGAGCGTCGCGCGGATGGACGCCTGCGGAACCTGCAATGGGACTGGGCAGGCGCCCGGCTCGCGCGAAAGTGTGTGCCCTGAGTGCCTCGGCATAGGTAAGACGACGCGTACGAAAGGACACCTCCAATTCGCGGTCACATGCGGAGATTGTGGCGGAACGGGACGGTCAGTCACGCCATGCAGAGACTGCGGCGGGGAAGGCCGCAGGTCGCGGACGGAACTATTGGATGTGAACCTCCCGCCTGGCGTGGCCAGTGGTTCGCGTGTGCGCGTTCCGGGCAAAGGTAATGCCGGGCGTTACGGTGGACCGGCCGGTGATCTGTATGTTGTAGTCACTGTGGCAGAGCATCCTTTCTTCAAACGGATTGGTGACAACATACAATGCACGATCCCGCTGACTGTAACCGAAGCCGCGCTAGGCACAAAGATTGAGGTGCCGACAATTGACGGCCCCGCTATGGTGCGAATACCACCCGGCACCCAAACGGGACAGATCCTTCGCATGCGTGGCCAAGGGACACCTTCACTTCTGAACCCGGGCATGCGGGGCGATCAATATGTCCAGGTGAAGGTAATGGTTCCAAGAGTGGCTGATGAACGCTCCAAGCAAATCTTGCGCGAACTTGCGAAATTGAATCCGCAAGATCCACGGTCGAATCTTTGGTGATGATCGATGGAACGCAAAAAAAAGGGCAAGGCGGCCTACATGATCAGCGCGGTCGCCGAAACCTACGACATTCATCCTCAAACGCTGCGGCTGTATGAGCGTGAAGGATTGCTCAAGCCCTCACGATCAGAGGGAAATACGCGTCTATATACTCCAGAAGATCTCGAGCGTCTCGAGCTCATTTTAAATCTCACCCGAGATCTTGGCGTCAACCTTGCCGGAGTTGAAGTCATCCTCAATATGCGGCAGCGGCTGGAAGAAATGCAGCACGAGATGCAACAGTTCATCGAGTACGTCGAGCGTGAGTTCACGAATCGTTCGCCGGAACTGAATCAGAAACTACATAACGCTCTGGTAAAGGTGACCCCTCCACATGTAACGCTGGCGAGGCCGCGAAAAGAAAGAAAAGAAGAAAATCTATGAAAACTATTTCATACGAGCGTGTCGTTNNAGGGTCCAGACACGCTGCAGCTTTATTTGAAGGAGATCTCAAAATTTCCGCAACTAACGCCGGAACAGGAAAAAGAGCTTGGCGCCCGCGTGCAAAGCGGCGATGAAGAGGCGTTTCGAAAATTGATTGAAGCCAACCTGCGGTTTGTCGTCGCCATGGCCAAGAAGTACTCGCGGTCGGGCTATCCATTGCACGAGCTCATCAATGAAGGCAATTTAGGCCTGATCGAGGCTGCATCGCGTTTCGATCCTTCACGCGGTGTGCGCTTCATCACCTATGCCAGTTGGTGGATTCGTCAGGCAATCCTGGCTGCTATCGCGCATCACGGGCAGGTGTTTCGGCTGCCGCCAAAACTGAAACACGAACTGTACCGGTTCGAAACCAAAGTTGCCAACCTCACGCAAGAGCTGGGTCATCGTCCATCGGTCGATGAGATTTCCAAGGAACTCGGCATGACGGAACAGGATGTACGGGACATGATGGAGGGCACGCCAACCGAGGTTTCGCTGGATACCCCGATTGGTGAAGGCGCGGAGATGCGCCTGGAAGATTTGATCCAGGACCAGAGTGTGACGCCCGTGGACGAAGTCCTCATCGCGCAGTCGTTTGAGGAGCAGTTGCAAAATTTACTCTCGCAATTGGATAACAAGGAACGGCTCATTATCGAGCGACGGTTTGGCCTCGGAGATCGCGAGCCGCAGACGCTTGCGGAAATCGGCGCAGAATTGAACTTGTCCCGAGAACGAATCCGTCAGATCGAAGAACGTGCGCTGGGAAAGCTGCGACGTTCGCAGCGCGCCAAGCAATTGTTGGGGTACTTGAATTGACATTTACATTTGCGGCGCCGCGTGTACAATGCCGCCGTGAGTAAGAAACAAACCCATCCCACCGGCATCTCAGGTTGTCCGGAATGTAACGGCTCTGGTTGGATCCGGCTTGTCAAAGATGGCATCGCCGGCGTGCAGCGCTGTGATTGTTTCAGACAGGCGCGCGTCGAGCGCTTGATCGTGAATGCGCGAATCCCCTCGCGCTACACTCATTGTGAGCTTAAGAATTTTGATCTCAATGAAAAGCTCACGACGAAATCCATAGAGTTTGCGAAGTTAGCCGCCGAAGCTTTTGTCGATGAATTTCCCAGCAGCACTCCAATAGGTCTGCTTTTCATGGGCCCTCAAGGCGTTGGGAAAACGCACCTGGCCGTCGGTATTATCAAGGCTTTGATGAAACGCAAGGCCGTTCCGTGCATGTTTCGCGCCTTCCCCGAACTTTTGAAAGAGATCCAGATGTCCTATAGCCCCATCTCAGAATCGTCAGAATTGTTCCTATTAGCGCCAGTTTTGGAGACCGATGTGCTTGTCCTAGATGAGTTAGGATCGCAAACGCCGTCAACCTGGGTCAAGGATACGGTCAGCTATGTTCTCAATCATCGCTACAGTGAGAACAAGGTGACGATCTTCACGACCAATTATTTGGACGGCGAAGATCCAATGAGCACTCGCAAAGGGGTGTTCTACTCTCTACGCGACCGGATCGGTGATCAGATGCGCTCAAGGTTGTACGAAATGTGCAAGACGATTGTGATGGCGGGAAATGATTTCAGGCAGAACATCATGGATGCCGAGTACCGGCAGTTCAAGAAAGGGCGTTAAAGCTCTTCCTCTTCTTCCTCTTCGTCTTCTTCTCCTTCTTCCACCAGCTGAATGAAGAATTGGCTCTCGCAATCCTCACAAACGTACTGTTCATCCTCGCTAGCGTCTAATTTTCCGGCGCAAACTGGGCAGAAAGAGATCTCGGTGCTCATGTTGTCCTAAATACTAGAATGGTTTTTTAAAGTCAAAGAGGTTTTAGATCATGAAACGGAATGGAATTGAAGAGCAGTACGTCATCGACGATTTCACAAGTAAGGATACTTGGCGGATATTTCGCATTATGGCCGAATTCGTCGAAGGCTTTGAAATGCTCGCAAAGATTCCTCCCGCCATTGCGATGTTTGGTTCCGCGCGAGCACTGCCCGGAAGCTTCGCCTACGAACGGGCGCAAGCGATCGCCGCAACGCTGGGAAGAAGCGGGTATTCGGTCATCACCGGAGGTGGTCCGGGCGTGATGGAAGCAGCAAACAAAGGTGCGGCGGAAGCCGGAGCCGTTTCCGTCGGATTGAACATTGAATTGCCTCTGGAACAGAAGCCGAATATTTATGCGAACAAGCTTCTGAATTTCCGATATTTCTTCGTACGGAAAGTCATGTTCGTGAAGTACTCTATCGCATTCGTGATTTTGCCCGGAGGGTTCGGCACGCTGGACGAATTGTTCGAAGCCATCACGCTGATCCAAACACGCAAGATCAAGCCATTCCCAGTGATTCTCGTCGGAAGAGACTATTGGAAAGGTTTGCTCGACTGGGTAGGCGATGCGTTGCTGCGCGAGAAAATGATCGCCGTCGAAGATCTCGACATCATCAAAACAGCCGATACTCCGGAAGAAGTCTTACATTGGGTCCAGGATTCTCGAGTCAGGGACGGTGCGCATAGTGCAACGCCTTCTTAATCTGCGGTTTCAAACCACAGCCAGTTTCTTCGTGTTCCTCATCGTCTGCCTTGTTTTCTCAAGTGCTGCGCAGACTCCTGCAACCACCGGTCTGGATTCCATTCGCGCAGAGGACCTGCGGCAGAAGCTTACATATATCGCATCGGAAAAATTCAAAGGACGCGGTAACGGTACGCCGGAGTTGAATATGGCGGCCGACTACATCGCTGATGTTTTCGAAAAGAATGGATTGAAGCCCGCAGGCGACACCGGAAGTTATTATCAAAAATTCTATGTTTACTCTTCCCGCCTCGGTCCGGACAACGATCTGCGCATACGCGCCGCCGATGCCGATCTGGATTTGAGGGCACGGTCGGACTTCATTCCGGAGCTCTGGTCTGTGAGTGGGACTGTAGCCGGTGGTCTCGAATTACTCGACGACAATCGGCCGAATACTTTGGATCTGAAGGGAAAGATCGCGGTTGAGCTTGAAAACCGTATTTTCTCGGATGATCCGGAATTTCCGGCAAACGCGACAGAAGGGCGGAAGCTGCAGGACGCTGGGGCCGTCGGAGCAATTATCATTCAGAATTTGTCGGACCGAAGCAGCGGTCGCATTATGAGTCTGGCCGAGAATTTCAGGGACGATCTTCCGGTTCGCCTGACGCCAATGGCCAGTGTCGATGTCCCGGATTATCCACAGATCCCGGTTGTCGTCCTTTCGTCTGATGCCGGCAGCCAGCTTGTGGCGGAACTCCGAAAGCCGCAAGCGAATGTCACCGCCATGCTCACAGTTGATGTCGAGCGGAGATTGCGCGAGACGCAGAATGTCCTGGGCTTGATCGAAGGCTCCAATCCCACGCTTGGAAGCGAGGTCGTGATCGTCGGCGCGCACTACGACCACGACGGGGAAGCCTTCGGACAGATTTGGTACGGCGCAGATGACAATGGCTCCGGAACAGCCGCGCTTCTCGAGCTGGCGGAAGCTTTTGCCCAAGGCGCGCCGCGGCCCGCGCGAAGCGTTCTGCTGAGCGCGTGGGCCGGGGAAGAGAAGGGTTTGCTGGGCAGCCGCTACTATGTCAGCCATCCTCGCTTTCCCCTGGATCGCACGGTCGCGATGTTTCAGATGGATATGATCGGCCGCAACGAAGAACATCCGGCAAATCGGGCGCAACAAGTTCCGGAAGAGCATGCGTCCGAAAACACGAATTCATTAAACGTCCTCGGGACTGCCTTCAGTCCCGATTTGAAAACAATTATTTCACGCGCGAATAATCAGGCCGGTTTGACGCTCCACTTCCGGTACGATTTCGGGGCTGAAGATTTAATGCGCCGCAGCGACCAGTGGTCTTTTCTTAAAAAGGCATTCCTGCGCTCTTCTTCTTCGCGGGCCTTCATCCTGATTACCACACACCGCGGGATACCGCCGAGAAGATCAACTACCCGAAGTTGGAAAGGGCCGCCAGACTGGTTTACCTGGCCACGTACCAGCTCGCCACGGCCCAAAGTAAGCCGCAGTTCATCAAAGCCACAGCGGCCGCCCAGAAACCCTATTGACACTTTCGGACCTCACTTCTTAGAATTAGCACTCGGTTAGAGTGAGTGCTAACAGATCTAGGTAATCCTATAAAAGAAAAGGCAAAAGGAGAGCAGACCATGAAAGTAAGACCATTGCATGATCGTGTTCTGATTAAGAGAGTCGAGGAGCAGGAAACCGTTCGTGGTGGAATCATTATTCCGGACACGGCCAAAGAGAAGCCGCAGGAGGGCGAAGTTGTGGCTGTGGGAACTGGAAAGCGGCTGGAGAACGGCACAGTGATTCCGCTGGAAGTGAAAGACGGAGATCGGGTTCTTTTTGGAAAGTACTCCGGAACGGAAATCAAGGTCGACGATATCGATTACTTGATTCTGCGCGAAGACGAAATCCTGGGCATTTTGGCGACAACCGGCAGAGCAGCCGGCAAGAAATAGGAGGAGCGATGGCAAAGCAGATTGTCCACGGTGAAGATTCACGGCAAGCGATCCTGCGGGGCGTAAATATGCTTGCGGACGCAGTCAAGATTACGCTTGGACCGAAGGGGCGCAATGTTGTGCTCGACAAGAAATTCGGATCGCCGACGATCACCAAAGACGGAGTGACTGTCGCAAAAGAAATCGAATTGAAAGACCCGATGGAAAACATGGGTGCGCAGATGGTGAAGGAGGTCGCTTCGAAAACCAGCGATGTTGCCGGCGACGGCACGACCACTGCGACCGTACTGGCTCAGGCCATTTTCCGTGAGGGCGTCAAGACTGTGGCGGCGGGTGCGAATCCGATGGCTGTGAAGCGCGGTATCGAGCGGGCCGTTGAGGTTGCAGTTGAGGAGATAAAGAAACTCGCGAAGCCGGTGAAGGGTGACATGATCGCGCAGGTAGCGACGGTGTCTGCCAACAATGATGCAACGATCGGAAACATTATTGCCGAAGCGATGAAGAAAGTCGGCAAGGACGGCGTTATCACCGTTGAAGAAGCCAAGGCGATTGAGACCACACTCGATGTCGTCGAAGGCATGCAGTTCGATCGAGGGTACCTGTCACCGTATTTCGTGACGGATCCCGATCGCATGGAATGCGTCCTCGAGAACGCATTGATTCTCATTCACGAAAAGAAAATCAGCACGATGAAAGACCTGCTTCCGCTTCTGGAACAGGTTGCCAAGATGGGCCGCCCGCTGCTGATCATCGCAGAAGACGTCGAAGGCGAGGCGCTCGCCACTCTGGTTGTAAACAAGCTCCGCGGCACGCTGCAGGCCTCTGCCGTTAAGGCTCCGGGATTCGGCGATCGGCGGAAAGCGATGCTGGAAGATATCGCGATCCTCACCGGCGGCAAATCGCTGACGGAAGATCTAGGTATTAAACTGGAGCACGTCCAGGTTGAAGATCTCGGTAAGGCGAAGAAGATCGTCGTCGACAAAGACAACACCACTATTGTTGAAGGCGCCGGCAAGCAGACTGGGATCGAAGGCCGCGTGAAGCAGCTCCGGACTCAAGTCGAAGAAACGACATCCGACTACGATCGCGAGAAGCTGCAAGAGCGTCTGGCGAAACTGGTCGGTGGCGTCGCCGTGATCAAAGTGGGCGCGGCGACCGAGACCGAAATGAAGGAAAAGAAGGCGCGCGTCGAAGATGCGATGCATGCGACCCGCGCCGCTGTCGAGGAAGGGATTGTTGCAGGCGGTGGCGTGGCTTTCATCCGCGCATTTCCTGCTTTGGAAAAGCTGAAGCTGGAAGCCGACGAGCAGATCGGCGTAAACATCGTGAAGCGTGCGCTCGAGGAGCCGCTACGCATGATTGCGTCCAACGCCGGCCATGAAGGCGCTGTGGTTCTCGGCAAGGTCAGAGAGTCGAAGGAAACGAACTTCGGTTTCGACGCTTCCACCGACGAATACACCGACATGATCTCGGCTGGTATTCTTGATCCCGCTAAGGTCTCGCGTACGGCGCTTCAGAACGCTGCATCTATCGCCGCGCTGATGCTGACTACCGAAGCTCTCGTCTCCGAGATTCCGGAAGAAGACAGAGCTCCGGCTGGCCCGCCTCCCGGTGGACCGGGCATGTACTAAAGCCCACGATAATCGCAAACGCGGGCTAAAGCCACGCGACTACATACTTGTGACAAACGTTCAGGCAGGTCTGTAGTCCCGCGGCTTTAGCCCGCGTTCGTTTTATGTGTCGGTATAATCGTTAGGACATGACGTGCTTTGAAGAACTGCGCCAGAAGTATCCCGTCTTCCGGTACGACCACTTTCAAATCGACAAAACTTCGTCACGCGTCACTGCCCGATTCCACTTCTCGATCCCACCGGACATTTCCTTTACTCCCGAGGTTCACTTCGAACCCGTCAACGAGGGTTGGTACTCCGTTTCCGACGAATTCCTGAATAATGCCGTTTTCCATCTGGGGCTCATCGAAGCATTCAGCTACTGGAAGTCGACCGCGTCGCCGGCCATCGAGGTTCGTGCGGGCAATCTCAGCGCGGAGCAGGTTCATTGGTGGGAAGATCTGCTGATCAACGGCATGGGCGAGTTCTTTTACCGCAATGATATTGATTTTACCGCTGAAGGTTTTGTCAGGATGATTCCAGCAGCCGGGGCCGCCTCGGTTGCATACACCAGCACGTTGCCTCAGCGGAGCCTGCTCACCATCGGCGGAGGCCGCGATTCCGCGCTCGCCGCCGGTTTGCTCCGGGATTCCGGCCATCGATTCACATGCATGATGCTGAACCCTTCATCGGCAGCACGGAACATCGCCTCGCATGCAACCACAGCGGACGCTGTGGTCATCCGGCGCGCGATCTGTCCGGGGCTACTCGAGCTGAACCGGCGCGGCTTTCTCAACGGCCACACTCCCTTCTCCGCATATTTGGCGTTTCTGGGAGCAGTCTGCATGCTGCTCTATGGCTATTCCAGCGTGATTGTTGCAAACGAGCGGAGTTCGGACGAAGCGAATGTGCGTTACCGAGGGAAGGATATCAATCATCAGTACTCTAAGAGTTTTCGATTCGAACGGCTGTTCGATGAATACTTGCAGAAGTATCTCGTCACGAATGGACGATACTTCAGCTATGTGCGTCCACTGTTCGAATTCCAGATCGGCAAGTTATTTTCGATGTTCCCCGCGTTCTTCAGCCTGTTCAAAAGTTGCAATCGCAATCGATCGGATTCCTGGTGTGGGCAGTGCCCGAAATGCCTGTCAGTTTTCCTCACGATGTACCCGTTTGTTCCGCGTTCCACGTTAACGACCATATTCGGAAGCGATCTGTTCGACCGGGTAGAAAACGTTTCGATACTCCGCGAGCTTGCCGGTTTTGAAATGAAACCGTTTGAATGTGTCGCAACGACTGCGGAGGTGATCGGAGCGTTAGCGCTCTCAGCGGCGAAGGTGAAGGCTTCGGGACAGCCGCTTCCGGCTGTTCTCCAATGGGCTTCCCAAAACATCGCGAGCGTTGCGGACACCAGGATCGCGACATCGATTCTGGTTTCCTACGGCCCTCATCGAATCCCTCAAGAATTGGAAAGCTTCCTGACGAAAGCCTTAAATAGATCTCCGCGCTCTCTGTAATCTTTGAAGATGCCGAAGCTTGGCGATGCCGGCGAAAGCAGACATATCTTGCCCGGTTCAGTGCGCTGGTAGGCGATTTTCACGGCCTGCTCCATATCGCCCACAAAGAACGCTTCAGGAAGCGCCGGATTTTTGGAATGCGTTTCGATCGCGCTCCAGATTCGAACGCCGGTGGGTGGAAAGAGAATGACGGTTTTGATGTTTGCGGGCAACTGCTCGGCCAGTTGAATGAAATCGAGATTGCGCTCGTGGCCGCCCAAAAGCACGGTTTCAACCGAGGATCCAAGCGCCTCGAAAGCGGCCAACGCCGCTTCAGGGACAGTCGCAATCGAATCATCGTAGAAGGTGATCCCGTTGTACGTTCCGACGGGCTCGAGCCGGTGGGGAAGCGCTCTGAAGGTTCGAATCGCATCCCGAATAGCCGGGGGTTGTACTCCGCATAACTGCGCTGTAGTAACTGCCGCGAGCACATTTTGCAGATTGAATTTGCCGGGGAGTGGTATCTCGCGTACATCGACAATGTGCTCTACCGGGTCTTTGATACTGAAAGGCTTCAACACCGCTTTGCTTGTTTGGGCGATGGCGGTAGGAGCTGGATAGTCCGCGGCAAAAATCAGGAAATCGTCAGCCGTCTGGAACTTCGTAATATTTTCTTTAGCTGCCACGTACTCCTCGAAGGTCGCGTAGTAATCCAGATGCTCCGGAACGATGTTCAGCAAGACCGCAATGTGAGGACTGGTCTCGATCTCCGCCAATTGATGACTCGAGAACTCATGAACAAAATACGTCTCGCTTGACACGGCATCCATACGCGTTAATGGCGGCTGCCCGATATTGCCGACCAATTCTGCTGGAATGCCGGCGCTTTGGAGAATGTGGTGAATGAGTGAGGCCGTCGTGCTTTTGCCCTTCGTGCCGGTGATGCCGATTACCTTTTCCCGAGGATAGTTGCTTAAAAAAATCTGCGAATGAGAGGTCAATGTGCAGCCGGCTTTGCGCGCTCGGACAATCGCATCAATCGAAGCTGGTATTCC
>QHXA01000212.1:7127-11763 GCA_003222755.1 Acidobacteriota bacterium | reverse complement strand
TGTTGCTCGCCCTTCTGTGCCGAATCCCAAGATGAGAATCGATTTGTTTTCGAGCTCCTCTAACGTCACTGTTTCACTTCAACAGGCTTTCCACTTTTGCGACTCCGGCTTTCGCGCAAGCTTCATCCATTTCCTGGGTCGAGCCGGAACTGCCGACGCCGCCGATAGTGTCGTTCCCGGCCTGGATCGGCACGCCGCCGCCAAGCGCGAGAATGTCGGCGATATCGCGTTGGGCGGAGTATTTCGGATCCATGGTGCGTTTCTGAAACTCCAATGTTGTCGTTCGGAACATCCGCGCTGTGTAAGCCTTGCGGCGTGCCATTTCCACCAGCTGGGCTGTCGCCTGCTCATCGCGCAAGATGACCATAACCTGGCCGGCGCGGTCCACGACCGCGGCTGCTGTGTTGAAGCCTTTCGATTTGCATTCCGCAATAGTGGCTTCGGCAATCGTCTTCGCCATTGCCAGCGACATATTGCGCTGCATCACCAATCCTTGCGCTCCCGCGCCCCCAGACAAAATGCCGGTGACTCCGATGAGCACGAGCGCTCTTGCTGTGTAATACATGTACCCTCCTTTCATTCCGGACACGATTCTACTCCCGAACAAGCAGGCCGTCGGCTATTTGCAGTGGTGGTCAGGTCCAAGGACCTGCCTTGTCCCTCGGTTGATCGGACGGATTCGTATGCGCGACCTGTCCCACGATGCACCGCTCTCATTGTTTGATGCGCCGCCGCCGGCCACTTATCTGCATGCGAAAGAATTTGTGCGCTGGTGTTGTAGCTTCGGGCCGGGCTTTAGAAACAGTCCAGACCTGACGAACCTTCGTTATTGGGCGCACAAAAACAAAACGAAAATAAGCGAACGTGATCAAACCGAGATTTTAGACGCCGCTCGTCCACTTTTTTTGAGGCGTATCGAACAAGCCATCCGGAAGTCGGAACGGGCGGAAAAGAACCAGCTAAATTGACTTCATCTCGCAGCGCAAGCTAATCTCCGCGAATGCGCATACGAACCAAGCTCCTGCTTTGTCTGCTAGTTGTTGCGGCGTGTAGTCGACCTCCAGCCAGGGAAAAACCGGCGGTATCGGCAATTGACGGCGATGCCGTAAAGAGCCATATCCAAAAGCTCGCATCCGATGACCTGGAAGGACGGGCGCCCGGCGGAAAAGGTGAAGAGCTAGCGACGGCATACATTGCCGACTTCTATAAATCCATCGGGTTGAAGACGCAGTTTCAGCCGGTGCCGATGGTAGGCATCACGTCTACGGTTTCGCCGATGAGACTCACCGGAAAGGGCGGAAACAAGATGCTGAAGTACGGCGACGAATTCGTGGCCTGGTCCAAGCGTGAACAGGACAAGATCTCTGCGGAAGCCGATCTTGTCTTCTGCGGCTATGGTGTGACCGCCCCAGAGTACCAGTGGAACGATTTTAAAGACAACGTGAAGGGAAAGATCATTATCGTCCTGATTAATGACCCGCAGCTGGAAGACCAATCGAAATTCGGCGGCAAAGCGATGACCTACTACGGCCGCTGGACATACAAATTCGAGGAGGCTGCCAGACAAGGCGCGGCCGGCGCTCTGATTGTTCACGAGACGCCGTATGCCGGATATCCATGGGAAGTGGTCCGCGGCTCGTGGTCTGGCGAGCAATTCGATATCGTGCGACCGGACAAGGGCGCCTCAACGGTGCCTCTTCAGGGTTGGATTACTCGCGACATCGCAGCGGCGCTGTTCAAGTCTGCCGGTATGGATTTTGATGAATTGAAGAAAAGGGCCCTTCAGCAGGATTTCAGACCCATCCCTCTAGATATCCGGGCGTCCGTCGACGTGAACAACCAAATGCGCCGGGTCGATTCCAAGAACGTGATCGGTGTGCTGGAAGGATCGGAAAAGCCGGATGAGTATATCGTCCTCACGGCGCATTGGGACCATCTCGGAATCGGTGAACCGCAGAACGGTGACAAGATCTACAACGGCGCCGTGGACAATGCTTCAGGCGTCGCCATGGTGATGGAAATGGCGCGCGCTGCGACGAAGATTCAGCCCAAACCGAAGCGATCAATGGTATTTCTGGCGGTTACGGGAGAGGAGCAAGGACTGTTAGGGTCGGCTTATTACGCGGATAATCCTGTCTTTCCACTGACCAAAACGCTCGCGAATATCAACATTGACGAGGGCAACGTTTTTGGCCGTAACAACAATCAAATCGAAGTAATTGGGTTCGGCTACACCGACCTGGAGGACATTCTGAGAGATGTCGTCGCTTCGCAAGGCCGGATGGTTACAGCCGATGCGGAACCGGAGAAGGGGTTCTATTTCAGGTCAGACCAATTCAGTTTTGCGAAAAAGGGAGTTCCGGCGCTCTATACGAAGAGTGTTACTGTTGAAGATGAGCGCGAGTTTACGGAAAAGCGTTATCACAAGCCTTCCGACGAGTTTGATCCCAATTGGGACATGAAAGCTGCTGTCGCCGACGCTGACGCCTTGCTTCAAGTCGCCGTCCGCGTAGCGAACGGACAGAAGTGGCCGGAATGGAAGCCGGGTACGGAGTTTCGAGCGGTTCGGGAACAGTCATTGAGAAAGTAGTTTGTAGACGGCGCACCGCGGAGCGGTGCTAGGAAATTAGCCAGGAGTACGCGTTTTTTGCGTACCCCCATCCGCACCCTGAAAGGGTGTCGAGCACACTCCTCGCACCCTTTCCAGGGTGCGGCTGTTTTTGCTTTCAGACAACCGGGGGTTGCGCTCGCTCCGGCTCGCTTAACCCCGGCTAATTTCCTGACACGCCTCCGGCGTGTGCAAAGCTAAAGCAGTGAGGAGCAATCTAACGTCCGCCATCCAGCGCATTGAAGAACTGCGAAAGCAAATTCGTGAACATGAATACCGGTATTACGTTCTAGACCAGCCCGTCATATCCGATTATGAGTTCGATCAGTTGGTGCGCGAGCTGAAGACGCTCGAAGAGCAGCATCCGGAGCTGATCACACCTGATTCACCGACCCAACGCGTGGGCGGCCAGCCCGCGAAAGAGTTTCCGACTCACACGTTCTCGAGGCCGATGCTGAGTCTCGAGAACGCGTATTCCGAGCAGGAGTTCCAGGACTGGTCGCGGCGGGTAGTCCAACTGGCAGGTACTGAATCTGTGGATTACGTGACCGAGCTGAAGATAGACGGTCTCAGCATGGCGTTGATTTACCAGAATGGCCTGCTCGAAAAAGCCGTCACGCGCGGCGATGGACGTACCGGTGAGGTCGTGACGGCAAACGTGCGGACGATCCGTTCCGTTCCACTTCGATTACATGAAGATGTGTCGGTCGAGATTCGCGGGGAGGTGTTTCTCAGCCTGAAAGCATTCCGTCAGCTGAATGAAGAGCGAGAACAGGCGGGCGAACCGCGGTTTGCGAATCCGCGGAACGCGGCTGCGGGATCGTTGCGGCAACTGGATCCGGCAATTACGGCGAAGCGACAGCTGGATTTTTACGGGTACTGGATCCATCCGACGAAGCGGCTTCAATCGGAAAACCTGAAGTGGATGATGCAGCTTGGTCTCAAGGTCAATCCGCATCGGAAGCTGTGTCATTCGCTGGATGAGGTCATCGACTTTTGCCGGTATTGGGAAGAACGGCGGGACGAGCTCGATTATGAGATTGACGGGGTCGTCGTGAAAGTCAACTCCGTCGATCTTCACGAACGGCTTGGCAGCACCTCGAAATCGCCGCGCTGGGCCGTCGCCGTAAAATTCCGCGCGCGACAGGCAACAACGAAGTTGTTGAATATTCGTGTGCAAGTCGGACGCACGGGCGCGCTGACGCCCGTTGCCGAGCTGGAACCGGTCCAACTTGGCGGTACGACCATTCGCAATGCGACGCTTCATAACGAAGACGAGATTGTGCGCCTGGGCATACAGATTAATGACCGCGTGTTACTCGAACGTGGTGGTGATGTGATTCCGAAAGTTGTCAGCGTCGTGGAACAAGCGCCGGACGGCATTGCTTTCGAAATGCCGTCACGGTGTCCGGTGTGCGGCGGACAGGTTTTTCGTGAGGAAGGCGAGGCCGTTCGCCGATGCCTGTCACAGACGTGTCCAGCGAAAGTGAAAGAGTCTTTGCTCCACTGGTCGAGCCGGAAAGCGATGAAGATCGATGGCTTGGGAGAACGGCTCGTTGATCAGCTCGTCGAAAAGAGTCTGGTCCGCGACGTCTCGGATCTGTATCGGCTGACGAGAGAACAGCTGCAGGATCTGGAACGCATGGGCCCGAAATCGGCGGAGAACCTCGTGAAGGAAATTGACGCAAGCCGGTCGGTCGAGTTCTGGCGCTTGCTTTTCGGGATCGGTATCCGCCACGTCGGTGAACGCACGGCCCAGATTCTCGCGCGCCGCTTTGGGTCGATCGATCGTCTGGAGCAGGCTTCGAAGGAAGAGTTGGAGCAGGTACATGAGATCGGACCAATCGTGGCTGAAAGCATCTATCAGTTCCTCCGCCAGCCGGAGAATCGCGCGCTCATCGAAAGACTGCGGGCCGCGGGCTTACCGATGAAATCGTACGATGTCGAACAACCGCAGCTTGGACACATCTTTGCCGGAAAGACATTCGTTTTGACGGGAACACTCGATACGATGACCCGCGAAGAAGC
>QHXA01000212.1:6211-6892 GCA_003222755.1 Acidobacteriota bacterium | reverse complement strand
ACCGCCCAACGCCAGCTAGAGACCGTGCCTCCCACGCCGGCCGCTCCCGCGGCTTCTCCGGCCAAGCCGCGGGACGATCAAACGATTTCAATCGATGTCAATCTCGTTAACATCCTTTTCACCGTTGCGGACAGAAAGGGCAAGTTCGTCACGAACCTGAAGAAAGAGGACTTCAAGGTTTTTGAAGACGAAAGAGCCCAGACGATCACAAACTTCAGCAGTGAAAGTAATTTGCCGCTGACGATCGCGCTTCTCGTCGATACAAGTGGAAGTATCCGCGACAAATTGCGATTTGAGGAAGAAGCCGCAATCGAATTCTTCTATTCAACGCTACAGCGCGGCAAAGATAAAGCGCTGGTCATCAGTTTTGATTCGGGTGTCGACCTGCTTCAAGACTTTACGGATGATGCGGAAAAGCTGGCCGATAAGATTCGCAGGATCCGCGCCGGTGGCGGCACTTCGCTGTATGACGCTATTTACCTCGCAGTCAACCAAAAGCTTGCAGGCCAGAACGGACGGCGCATTGTCATTCTCATCACCGACGGCGATGACAATTCCAGCCGCATCTCAATGACCGAAACGCTCGAAGCGGCACAACAAAACGTAGTCACGATTTACGCCATCAGCACAAACTCGACTGCGTTCTTCGGCTCGAAAGAACAGGAACGCGGCGACAAGACT
>QHXA01000212.1:0-6172 GCA_003222755.1 Acidobacteriota bacterium | reverse complement strand
ATTTTTCCCACTGAAGGTGCAGGACCTCGCCAGCAGTTTCCTCGATATTCACGACGAACTGCGATCCCAGTATCAAATCGGCTACAGGCCGACTAACGCAAAACTGGATGGAACTTTCCGCAGAATCCGCGTTGACATCGGCGATAAGCGATACAAAGCCAGAGCACGCTCCGGTTACTACATGCCAAAAACTGCTGCTACATCCCAGAAGTAAACGTCTTTATCGTTTCGCACCGCTCCTTGTTTGCGGCCCGATGCCGAAGCCACTCGGAAATCGCGACGCTCGATGCCGAGCGGACGATCGAATAAACAATCAGCCGGAAATTGGCGGATTCGCTTCCGCATGAAAGGAGGCGTATATGCATGTGATGTTAAATGTACGCCTCCTTTCATGCGGAAGCGAATCCGCCAATTGTTCAAAAGAACTGGAGCAATTGGCGAATTCGCGGCCACTTCGTTGCAATGGCCGTTTGAGTTTCGGAAAGGGGCCGGAACCGCTACGCACCTGGAGCGCTGCGCGACACGCCGGCGCACGTCTGATTTTGTATTACAGGTGTGTTACAATTCTGGTCATGGAAAAGACGCTCACGATACGTCTCACCAAGGACCAGGATCGGTCGCTCACACGGCGTGCTAGGGCGCTGGGGAAGACGCGCTCCGAAGTCGTTCGTGAGCTGATCGAAAAGGGACTTGACGAAGAGCGTCTTGGGCGGAAAATCGCGCATCTGAAAGGTATATTGAGCATCTCCAATCCTGAGGATCCGGTGCGGCGCCGTATAAAAGAACGCAACTGGCGATGAGGACTTGCCTCGTCGATACTGGACCATTCGTTTCTTATCTCGATCGCGAAGATACTACGCACGTCGATGTCGCGGACTTCCTGAACAATTTCAAGGGCCGGCTCACAACAACCGGAGCCGTTATTGGCGAGGTAATGTACTTCATCTCGGAACTGCCTTACGGCCCCGTCTCGTTTGCCGAATTCCTCATCGCCTCCCAAACGCATATCGTGCCACTCACGGCCTCACGTGAGGTTCTAAGCGCAGCAGAATTGATGCACCGCTACAGAGACACCCCAATGGATTTCGCCGATGCAACTCTTGTGTTGCTATCGGAGCAAACGGGGACAACCGAAATCCTGACTCTCGATCGCCGCGGATTCTCCACCTACCGGACTGCAAAGGGCAAGGCCTTCAGTTTGGTATTGCGATAGCGGAACCTTGATGCCGATGAAGACATCGCCTTCGCCGTACTGACCCGGTCCGGTTTTGAAAAACCACTGAAGGATCTTCGCTGTTTCGAGGCTGGCGAGCATGTGGAGACGTGTTTTGATCTGAGACGCCTTTATCGTATGCAACGGATAGCCTCAGGAGTCCACTTTCAGTTTCCGTATAAACACACCGGCTTCTTGGAACAAACGGAAGGCGCTTTTGTTGAGCGGGTAATCCATGTTGTAGATAACTTCGCGGATGCCGGAGTTGATGATCATCTTTGCGCATTGCAGGCACGGCGCGAAGGTGGAGTAGATGATGGCATCTTTCAGCGAGACTCCGTGATAGGAGGCCTGAACAATTGCATTCTCTTCGCCATGCGAACAAAGACATTCGTCCAAGGCGGTTCCGGATACCGCTAGACTGTTGCATCTGGGGCATCCACCCTCGTTGCAATTGCGGGTGCCACGGGGTGTACCGTTGTAGCCGGTGGAGATGACGCGCTTGTCGCTGACAATAATGGCGGCCACTTTCCGCTTCATGCAATTGGATCGCGACGCGACGACCTTCGCGATATTCATGAAGTACTCATCCCAGCTTGGTCTCTGGATTTCTTTCAACAGTTGTGGAAGCAATTCGTCGACTTGGGCATAAAGCTTCTCGAGCGAACCATCGTTGACCAGCGGGTAATCCGCCATCAATTCCACTTTCACCAGGTTCTGCGATGTGTCGTCGCCTTCGGCCTCGCGATTTTCCAGTGCCACGAATTCTTCATACGTTCTTGGATCGCTTTCGCGGTGGCGGCTAAGGATGCGGTGGAAACGCACTTCTGGCGGAGCTTCGACTCGAAGTAGCTTGAAATGTTTGGCAGCGCGGAACGCGTCGACTTCGGCCGGATTTCGGATCGAGTCGATGACGTAATGTTTGTCATCTTCGATCTTCGCGAGGATACGCTCGGCAAGGACGTGAGCTCCATACCTCTGACGCAGCTCGTTGCCCACAATGATCAGCCGTTCGCGTGTGGGGTTCTCGCCTCGCGAGCGGATCTCTTCTCGAATCGCATCGGACAGCGAGTAGTAATAAAAACTTTTACTTTGAAGGTATCGAGCGACTTCGCCTTTACCGGCCGCATTTCTCCCAGTAAGCCCTATCAACATTTTGAGGGCTACGATACTATGATTCCTTTTCACTGGGAAGGACCGGCATGTTTGACAACAAGAGGATTGCTGTATTGGGCGCGGGCAAACTCGGCGAAGCTCTGATCACCGGCATGCTCGACGCCGGCATTGCTTCAAAGAAACAATTCATTGCTACCGCCGCCCACCAGGAACGCCTCGAGATTTTGAAGAAAAAACTCGGAATCGAGACGACGCTTTCCAATAGCGAGGCCGTGCGCAAATCACACCTCGTCCTGCTGTGTGTAAAACCACAGACCGTCGAAGACGTACTTCGGCAAGTCTCGGATGACCTGACCGTGGACCATGTCGTCATTTCCGTCGCGGCAAGCGTCACGAGTCAGTTCATCGAGAATATTCTGACCAAGCCCGTTCCCGTGCTCAGGACCATGCCGAACACTCCGTGTTTCATCAAGAAAGGCATGACCGCAATTGCTCCCGGCAAGCACGCGACGCCCGAGCATGTCGCGCAAGCTCAAAAAATTTTCGATGGGATCGGCCGCACGTTGATTCTCGATGAAAAGCACATGGATGCCGTCACAGGTCTGAGCGCGAGCGGTCCCGCCTTTGTATACATCATCATCGAGTCATTCATTGAAGCTGGTGTAAAGGTCGGGTTGCCCCGGGAAGCTGCAACGCAATTGGCTGCGCAAATGGTGCTCGGTGCCTCGAGCATGGTGTTGGAAACCGGTGAACATCCAGCGAAACTGAAGGACATCGTCACTACACCCGCCGGCTGCACCATCGATGGGATTCTCGAATTGGAAGACGGCGGTTTGCGAGTGACCTTGATCAAAGCGGTTGTCCGGGCGACGCACCGAGCGAAGGAGTTGGTCAACGGATAAGCCGCGCAAGTTTGCGCACGCCGGAGGCGTGTCAGGAAATTAGCCCGGGGTTAAGCGAGCGAGAGCGAGCGCAACCCCCGGTTGTTTGAAACCAATAACAGCCGCACCCTGGAAGGGGTGCGAGGAGTCCTCGACACCCCCTTCAGGGTGCGGATTCCTAAGTTGTCGACGTAGACCAGGGGTACGCAAAAGACGCGTACCCCTGGCTAATTTCCCAGCACCGCTCCGCGGTGCGCCGCCGCTTATTGGAAGAGATGACATCGTTGAACGTCGTGATGGTGGCGGCCGAGTGCGTACCATTTGCCAAAGTCGGGGGATTGGCCGACGTCATTGGTGCCCTTCCAGCCGCGCTGGAAAAGCTTGGAGTTGCGGTTAGTATCGCCATTCCGCGGCATCGCGTCATTAATCTCGAGAAGTTCGGTTTCGAACCGTATCCTGCCCCAGGGAATGCGCGGGTTCCTGTCGGTTTTGAGAGCATTCCATACGATGTGCATCGCGGGAAATTACCGAACTCGTCGGTCGATGTATTTCTCCTCGGCAACGACCGGTTTTTCGATCGGCCCGGAATATATGTTGATCCGGCAACGGCCAAAGATTATCCGGACCAGGCCGACCGCTGGATTTTTTTCCAGCGTGCCGTTATGGAATTTTTGAAATCCGGCTCGCCGTCGCCCGATATCCTACATTGTCACGATCATCAGACCGGCTTGATTCCAGCGTACCTGGACAGGATCTATCGCACCGGCTACGCGTATACCCAAACACGCTCAATCTTCACGATCCATAACATGGGTTATCAGGGCTTGTTCCCGCGCGATGTCATGACTCGAAGTGGCTTCAACGATGCAGAATTCTATCCGGCCAGTCCCTTTGAGTTTTACGGAATGGTGAACTTCATGAAACTTGGCATTACATACGCCGACCTCATCACTACTGTAAGCCCCACTTATGCTCGCGAGATTCAGGGGAGCGATGAGTTTGGATATGGTCTTCAGGGTGTGCTCAGAAACCGTTCCGACAGGTTGATAGGCATTTTGAATGGTATCGATGATGAAGTTTGGAATCCGGCGAAAGACCCGTTGATTCCTGCAACCTACACGGCCTCCAACCTCTCGGGGAAGCTCGAGAACAAAAGGGCTCTGCTTAAAAAATTTGGAATCGACCCTTCTCATCTGGATTGGCCCCTGGTGGCTATGATTTCGCGCATCGACGTCCAAAAAGGCTTTGATCTTGTGGTCAGCATCTTGGATTATCTGCTCGCGAAAGATCTGTACTTCGTACTACTCGGCAGCGGAAACAAAGAAACCGAGGGCTATCTGCGAACGGTTATCGAGCGCCATCCCGGTAAAGCCGGAATTCGTTTCGAATTCGATAATGGCAGCGCTCATCTGACGGAGGCAGGTGCCGACATTTTCCTCATGCCATCGAAGTATGAGCCGTGTGGGCTGAACCAAATGTACAGCCTTCGTTACGGCACGGTTCCCGTTGTACGAAGGACCGGGGGGCTGGCTGACACTGTTCAGGAGTTCGATCCGTCGACTGGTACTGGCACCGGCTTTGTGTTCACCGCGTATCAGCCGGAACAATTGAAGATGGCAGTGGACCGGGCGCTGGCACTCTGGCCCGACAAGACGGCCTGGCGGGTCGTGATGCTGAATGGCATGCGGCAGGAGTTGAGTTGAACGACTTCGGCGAAAAAATACGTTGAAGCTTATGAACGCGTCCGAAAACTGTAAATTCGCTTCAAATTTCTGAAGTTCGCCATCATTCACTTAGCTAACTCATTGATTTCCAGCGACGGTTCAGTGGCCCCATTCTTGCAAACGGCTTATCGTGTTCCTAAGTTTCCGGGGCACGGCACAGTCTCGTTCTCACAGGGGGTGAGGGGAGAGAAGGATCGCCGATGTCCTGGAATTCCGCCGCGAATTACGGCAGTGCATCAGCGTAATTCGCGGCGTTTTTTATTGAATGGGAACTGCGATTTTGCGCACGCGACTCGTAATGATCAGGCGCTTTTCGAAATGAATCTCGAGGCTGAAGCCGACGTAGATGCCGCGCAGCTTGAGGAAGCTGCCGCCAAGAGAACTGCCGGCGAGTCTGGCTGGAGTGAATTCAGGGAAGAAACGGCCACCGCGAACCAGAATCTCTCCAGTCCGGCCGGAGATAACGGTGATTTCGTACGTGCTATTTTCGGTGCGGACCGTAAGTGTCTCCATATCCTGCATTGTCTCAAGTTGAACACCTTCGGACCAGTCATGAGAGGACCAAGTGTCGAGAAGCGCGCTAGCGGAGCATCTTACGGTACTGTCCATACGTTACCTTTGTATCATGCTGACCGATACTGTCAAACTCTTTCGACGAGGATGAGAGTAATATCATCCGTCGGAGACCGGCCCGCCGTGAAATTCTGAATAGTGGAGAGCAATTTCTGTTCCAGCTGCTGGGAGCCCGACGCCGCTTCAGCAAGAATGATGTTTTTCACAGCCTCTTCGCCAAGCATTTCGCCTTGCAGATTTTCGGCTTCGGTAAGACCGTCCGAGTAGGCCAATAGGACATCCCCGGGATTCAAGTTTAGGGGTGCCGCTTCGTAAGTCACAAACTGGAAGGCGCCGACAATCATATTGTTCGATGTCAACTCCTCGATCTCACGTGTAGCCGCACGGAAAAGATACGCAGGATTGTGACCTGCGCTGATGTATCTTCCGTATCCATCCGAGTTGAGTGTAAACGAAAACATTGTCGCGAAGCGGCTCGAGGAGGATTTTTCGCAAAGAAACCGATTCAGCCGATTCAATGCTTCATGCAGAGCGAGGCCGGCCCGCACCTGCATCTGAAGGCAACCAAGAAGCATGGAACTGAGCAGGGACGCCGAGACCCCTTTTCCCGAGACATCGGCGATCACGCCAAACAACTCGCCGGATTCCAACTCCACAAAATCATA
>QHXA01000909.1 GCA_003222755.1 Acidobacteriota bacterium | reverse complement strand
CATGCCTCGTGATGCTGGCAGTCTTCAAGAATCTCCTTCGATGGGAAGGCGCGTATGACGTGCTGCTGAACACCGTCGGAACATACTTCCCAGTCGACCAAGAGTTCGTTGTTAGCAATCTGAAAGCGCGGCTGGCCGTTCTCGGAGGCCGCAGCGAACTGGGTTCGCTGCTTTGGGTGTTGCTGGGCGCCGCAGGTGTATTCATTCCGCTGGAAACCGGTTTGAACCGCCTCTGGAAAGTGCCGGCCGATCGGCCGTACTGGTTGAATCAGATTGTGGGCTTCACGCTCACCATTGTTTGCACGCTGCTTGGGCTGCTTTTCCTCTCGATTTCGACGGGCCTGCACGCGATTATTCGGTACTTTCCGTTCAGCTTCGTCCGGGGCGCAATGCGTTTCGTGGTGATCCGATCGACAACGACGTGCTTCTTCGTCGTGACCATTTTTGCGCTCTACAAATTTCGCGGCTGTTCTGGCAGGAGCCATAGCGGAACTCGTACGAGTCGTTTTCGTTCATCTTTTTCCCGATCTCTACCCGACGCAAGGACCGTTTGCAATTTCCGTCACATTCCTGGTGCTTGTCTATTTTGAGACATTCGTCGTTCTTGGCTGTGCCTTTCTCGCCAGCCGCACGGAGCGTTATCCTTGGATGGGATTTTTGCCTCTCAAGAGGAATCAGCCCGCTCCCGATGTGGAGAGGGTGACGCCGTCAACGGAGACGGTGCCGGGTGAGGGATGGTCGTCCTGATGAAACGATCGCCGCTGCTTTCGATCTTCCTGATTGTCCTTGTCGACGTGCTGGGGCTGACGATCATTCTGCCGCTGCTGCCCTTCTATGCGGAGTCCTTAGGCGCCACACCCAGAGTCGTGGGTCTCCTTGTTTCCGCTTACGCAATTTGTCAGTTAACGGGGCCGCCGCTTGGGCATCTTTCCGACCGGGTCGGCCGCCGGCCTGTTTTGCTCGTGAGCCAGATCGGCACCTGTATCGGATTCCTGATCTTGGCGTATGCCCAAACATTGTGGTTAGTCTTTCTCGCACGGATTATCGATGGGCTGACCGCGGGGAATCTAACTGTTGCGCAGGCGTACATCGCCGACGTCACCGATGTCGAAAACCGGACAAAATCATTCGGTTTCATCGGAATCGCGTTCGGCGTCGGATTTCTGATCGGCCCGGGGATTTCCGGGTTCCTCGCGCAATTCGGCAACACCTACCCGATCTTCGCTGCGGCAGCTCTTTCCTTCACAAGCATCCTCTGTACATATTTCTTGCTGCCCTCGGTAGTTCCGCATCCACACCCGGAGCTGGAGCGAGGCCTTTCCCGTTTTGGCGCGCTGACGCAATCATTCAAGGATAAAGAGCTGGGACCGATGCTGTGGCAGTTTTTCACGTTTACGTTCGCATTCAGTACCTTCTTTTCGGGCTTCGCTCTTTTCGCGGAACGGCGCTTCACACACAATGGACTTCCTTTTGGAACAAAGGAAGTCGGGTATGTGTTCGCGTTTTCCGGTCTCATTGGCGTTCTGATTCAGGGCGGCGGCATGGGTGCGCTCGTCAAAGCGTTCGGTGAAAGTCGTCTTGTGAAGATGGGATTTGCCACGATGACTGTTGGTTTCGCGTTGCTGGGCGGCGTGTATGGTATTCCGTATCTGCTTCTTGCCGTCGCACTGTTGACATTCGGAAGCGCCATCTTGCGCCCGAGCCTCACGGCATTAATTACCGCGCGCACAGCACGGCATCGGCAGGGCATGGTCATCGGCCTGATGCAGTCTTTGATGTCGATCTCACAGATTGTCGCACCTGTGATCGCCGGTTTTCTGATTCAAACTCAATTCCTCAGCACATGGGCATTCGCGGGTTCCGTATTTTGTGCAATAGGGTGGACGCTCATCGCTGTGATGAAGTAGCTACATTGGCGGGCGGTATTGAGATTTCGTTTACTCGATCGAATCCGCATCGTGTTTGAAGACGAGAGCGTCGTCGTTATTGATAAGCCGGCGGGATTATTGACGATGGCGACCGAGACCGAGAGAATGAAAACGGCCTACGCCGCTTTGCGCGCATATCTCAATAACAAGAAGCCGCCGGAAAAGCTGTTCATCGTGCACAGGCTCGATCGCGAAGCGTCTGGCCTTCTAGTCTTCGCCAAAACCGTTGAGGCGAAAGAGCGGCTCCAGGATCAGTTCAAAGATCACAGTGCCGGCCGGCGATATGTGGCTGTTGTCGAAGGCCGCGTGAAAGCGGATGACTTCACTATCCGATCTTACCTTGCGGAAAATGCAGCGTTTCGAGTCTA
>QHXA01000908.1 GCA_003222755.1 Acidobacteriota bacterium | reverse complement strand
AGCGCTCCGCCGGACCCAGTCCGGCATGGCATGTTCGGAAAGAGGATAAATCAAACGATTCAAGGTCATCGCTTCGGTCAACCGGCGGGCGCGCTCGGATAGTCCCGCGCCCTGCAGGATCGCCTCGATCCCCAGCTGACGCCACATCTGGTGTCCAGCATGCACCGGGCCGGCTTCGCGCGCCTCTTCCATCGTGATGCGATCCGGATCGACCGCGATCGCTGATGCCGACGGGGCTGCGCGTTTCTTCCCGTTTCGGGCCTTCTGACTGTGTTGCTCAACCTCAGGCGGTGAGCCCGGCAAGGATTCTTGTCCATGCAACGCCGACTCGAGTTTGTGCGCCAGAGCCAGCCAGTCTTCAGCAGGCGCAGGTTCAAGGCTGCCCAGCGAACAGATCGTGCGTTGGCGGGGGCCATTGGGAGTCTGGACGGATTCGACAAGCAGATGATTGGTGTAGGTTTTGCCTTTGTATGTTCGAGTGGTCTTTCGAAGATACATTGGCCACTACATATCGCATATCCTCACATCCTAGTCAATATAAATTGCGGTCATTTTAGTCACTATTTACACCACGACGAAAATCACCCATCCCAATCAACGACTTCCGCTCGCTTTGCCTGAAATTCCTCAAAATCCCGCGGAAGTTGGGTTAGCGGCGATATCCGTGCCGGCGAGAGCGCGCAGATTGTTATCGAGCGGGTAACTGTTTCGAGTACGACAAATGATTCCGCCTGCGATGCGACCCCTGCCGAAGATGCGCCGAAGGTACTCGAGGTTGACAGTGTCGGACGGGGTTGGCAGCATCGGCCTGCTCGGCCTCGGTGGGCAGATCGAGCGAAACAAAATGATGGTTGGGAAACAGTCTTCTTAACGTGGATGTCTTACCGGTCTGCCTCGCGCCGGTAAGCACACGACGGAACGCGTGCGTACGTGGATATGGAAACGCCGCCGCGGCAATCGCCCATCCCGCCCTTTGCAGCAACTTTCGCCGTGTCATGTCCTTTTCCATGTCGGGTGTTCTCCTGTTAAACCTGCATCGTGCGGATGCGGTGATTCTCGCTGTCACCGATGTAAAGCGTCCGGCCCTGGATGAAGACGCCGTGCGGTCTCGCCAGTTTGCAGGCAAGCGGCTCGCCGTCCGGGCCGTCGCCGCGCTGGCCCGTGCCGATCACCGTCGAAATCATTCCATTTCGAAGATCGATCCGCCGGATAACGTGGTTTTCCGTGTCGGATATGTAAAGTGCGCCTTCCGCGGAATACGCGATTCCTTTAGGTCCGTTAAATTTCGCAGATATCGCGGGACCGCCGTCGCCGGAGTACCCCATTTCTCCTGTTCCTGCAACCAGCTTGAGCTGGCGTCGCGCGACATCGACCTCGAAGACTCTGTTGCCTTCGCGCAAGACCAGATACATTTTGCCGTCCGGCGTGATGTCGATGGATCGTGGTCCTGCCAGTGGCGTGCCATCAAGAGAGGCTTCGGCGGGAGTATTCACGCGGTCACCGTGCCTGCAAATGTGGTAATCCCTCGAGTCTTTGCGTCTATTTTGCGAACGCGATTGTTCATGATGTCGCAGATGTAAACGTTGTCTGCGTGATCGAGCGCGATACTGTGCGGCTGCGCAAGTTGCGATTTATTGGAGGGTCCGCCATCGCCGCTGAAACCTCGTTCGCCGTTTCCGGCAACGGTGGAAATCGTTTTCGACTTCACGTCGATGAAACGAATCGTGTGATTGTCGCGTTCGGCGATGTATATGTTCCCCTTGCTGTCGAAGCGCAGCTCATGCGGTGTATTGAGCAGCGCGGCTGTGGCCGGACCGCCATCGCCGGAATACCCTTTTGTGCCGGTGCCCGCGAGCACTGAAATCTTCTTGCTTCGCAAGTCCATGCGCAGGAGACGATGGCTGCCATATTCCACCCAGTACAGTGCGCCATCAGGCCCGATGACGAGCCCGAAAGGATTATTGAGAGTCACATTGTCGGTGACCACTCCAACCAGCGTAGTGATGCGGCGTGGCGATGACTCTCGCTGAACAAAAGGTGCGGCTACGGCCGCCGCAGCGAGCCCTATGAACTCCCGGCGAGTTTGTTGAGTTTTCATATGTGTGGAGTATGCTACCTCGATCGGAAACCCGCTTCGCAGAAAAAACTCGCCTCCTCAGCCGAGGAGGGGAGTTTGTTGATTCAGTTCTTGAGGAGACACTATGAAAGCGACTTATCGCCTTCTTTTCGCTGTGGCCGGTTTGGCCGTACTGACGATCACGCCTGGAGTGTCGGTCGCGCAGAGCCATCCGGAGTACATAACGTTAGGCCGTCTCAGCGCCGCGCTCTACAAACCGGATAGTGGACCTGCCCCACACGTGGCCTTCGTGATTGCGCATCGCACAGCGAATTACTTGAACCATATTGCGTGCCGCGAATTGCCCAGACGCGGTTTCCTCGCAGTCTGCTTCAACACGAGGTTTCAGAACAACGAGGCGCAGGTGCGCTGGGAGGAAACTGCACTCGACGTGAAAGCCGCGGTAGAATTCGCGCGCCGTCAGCCGGGCATCAGCAAAGTTATTCTGTTCGGACATAGTGGCGGTGGACCGCTGATGAGCTTCTATCAAGCGGTCGCGGAGAAAGGTCCGGCCTACTGCCAGGGCCGGAACAAGCTCGTGCAATGCGGCGACGATTTG
>QHXA01000176.1:5881-11496 GCA_003222755.1 Acidobacteriota bacterium | reverse complement strand
CTGGAAATCAAGCCACCTCGGCTGGAATCACGGTCACGATTAGCAATACGTCGACTGTCGCCGCTCCAACAGTATCTCTCACGGCCCCGAGTTCCGGTGTGACTCTAACCGCGTCGGTACCCGTTACCGCGTCTGCATCTGCCAGCGCTGGTATTGCCGGCGTTCAGTTCAAGCTGGACGGCGTCAATCTGGATTCGGAGAAAACGACGGCGCCGTACTCGATAACGTGGAACACAACTGCGGCCTCGAATGGCGCACACACGCTGACGGCGATTGCCCGAGACGCTGTCGGGAATCAAACGACATCGGCTGGGATCACCGTTACCGTCAACAACACGTCGACTGTGGTGTCCCCCACCGTTTCTATTACCGTTCCAAGTTCCGGTGCCAGCGTCACAGGTTCTGTAACCATTACTGCGACTGCATCGGCCAGTTCGGCGATTAGCGGTGTTCAGTTCAAGGTCGACGGCTCCAATCTTGCGTCCGAATTGACCACGGCTCCGTACTCAACAACGTGGAACACGCTGTCCTTTTCGAACGGAGCCCATACGATTACGGCTGTCGCGCGAGATGCTGCGGGAAATCAAACTACCTCGTCTGGGATCACCGTAACTGTTAACAATACGTCGACCACGACGTCGACCGTTACGCCTCCAACAGTATCCATCACGGCTCCGGCGTCTGGGAGCACCTTGACCGGTTCCGTGACTGTCATAGCATCTGCATCTGGCAGCGCCGGCATTGCCGGCGTTCAGTTCAAGCTGGATGGTACCAATTTCGCTTCTGAAGTCACGGTCGCGCCATATTCTATTGTCTGGAACACGGCTGAAACATCGGCGGGCAATCACACAATCACCGCGGTAGCCCGCGATACGAAGGGGACTCAAACCACAGCCGCTGCTGTTACAGTCACGGCCGTCGTGGACACCGTTGCTCCAACTATTTCCATCACCACTCCAGGTGCCGGTGCTGTTGTGTCCGGGTCAACCGATGTGCGGGCGACCGCATCCGACAATGTCGGAGTCGTTGGCGTACAGTTCACGGTCGACGGAACCATGATCGGTACGGAGATAACGACACCACCCTATGGTGTGATCTGGGATACAGCGCAAGCACGGAATGGCATGCACACGTTGGCCGCAACCGCGCGCGATGCGGCAGGCAATCGAAAATCGGCTTCTCTAACGGTGCTGGTCCGTAATAGGAACGCCGCTCCCACTGCCCCTGGATCGGTCACGTACTTGCTTGCTGATCACGAAGCTCAGAGTTGGACCATGGCAAATACGTCCGCGCCAACAACGGTGGGATACGTTCGAGTTGATTCGGATTGGGGAGACAACACAGTGGGTGGAGTTGCTACGTTCTCTTACCATTCCAATGAAGTTCTGGTGAGCGAGGCCAGTGTTCCGCTGTCTCCATTAGTCAATTCCGGACGCGTTTATGTCGACGTGAATGGTCCCGCCAACACGGGAATCGCGTTTGCGAATCCCAACGATGAAGATGCCGCGATTTCGTTCTACTTTACGGATGCTTCCGGCCGCGATTTTGGAAACGGAAGTTTTACAATTGCCGCCAAACGGCAAGTCTCAGCATTTCTGAATGAAGCTCCATTCAACCTCCGGAATAACCTGGAGGGAAGCTTCACCTTCACATCATCTCGGGGCGTGGCAGTCGTGGCGTTGCGTGGCTTCACGAACGAACGGAATGAGTTCCTGATCACCACCTTGCCTGTCAGTGGCCTTGCGACAACACCGGCCAGTACCGCAACCGTTCTGCCGCACTTCGCTATTGGCTCTGGGTGGAAAACTAAACTCGTTCTGGTGAATCCGACGAATGGAGTTATTACCGGCAGAGCGGAATTTTTGGACCCAGGATCGGTTGGTTCCAGTGCCGCACTGCTGAGTGTCGCCGTGAATAACGTGCCCTCTTCGAGCTTCAGTTATTCCATCCCCCCTCACGGTATATCGCGCTTAACGCTGAGCAGCATTGATGGCACATTGATGGTCGGCTCAATAAAGATAAGCGCGACGAACAATACCGCGTTGGCCTCGGGACTTGAGATCTTATCATTCACGGCAGCTGGCATTACTGTATCTGAAGCCACTGTGCCAATTGGGAAGGCAGCATCGGCATTTCGAGTATATGTTGAGTCGTCCGGGCGGCCGGGGACAGCGGGATCCGTACAGACGGGCATTGCCCTAGCTAACCCGGCGCTCGTTCCCGTAGTAGCTGAACTCGAGTTGACGAAAGCGAACGGCACCCCATCGGGCTGGAGAGGATCAGTCACAATTCCCGCTGGTGGACAGATAGCTCGGTTTCTTAAGGAGCTTATTCCGGGTTCTCCCGACAATCTGGATGGACTACTCCGGCTGACGACGGCGAGTCCTGTCTTCGCGACCGGTCTACGCCTGACCATGAACGAACGGGGAGATTACTTAATGACGGCGACGCCTCCAGCAAGCGAAACCGGAGATTTCACGAATGAGGAACTGGTCTTCCCCGAAATCGTCTTCGGCGGCGGGTTTACTACGGACATTGTGATATTCAACCGGCAGCCGGGACAGTCCCCCTCCGGTACTGTGCGCTTCGTGGCGAAAGACGGCTCTCCACTTCCCTTGCCGTAACGAGCCGGGGATAATTTCGAGTTCTTTTATTACATTGACATGCCTACGCAGTCCGATATGATGCGAGTCTCTCAACGCAACGAAATTTCACCGAATGCGGACGGCGTCTCAAACGCCACTCGTTGGGAGTGTAAACTGCCCAGCAACGGAGAGTTACGACCCGTGACTGCGCTTCAGCTGGCAAATATTAAAGCGGATTTGCATCGATATCTTCGCAAGAAGAAAACTCTTGTTTCGCCTGAATTCAGCGCGGTTGTTGCAGATGTCGGCGCGTTCACCTCTGCCGTTGTTCGCTACGGATTTGAAAAAGCGTTTTCGCAATTACCAAATGTTGTCCCGGCATTATCCGGTCGCCCGTTCATCGAAATGGCCGAGACCATCGCCGAACACCACCTGCGTTTTGTTCAAGGGTCGCAACGTGCACTGATCCGGAAATCATTGCTCGAGGCATATATTCATGCCGCAGGCCCTGAACATGTCTTTGGACCGTTAGGCCAGACGCGACTCGTCCGCGCGTTGCGCCGCTCAGCCCCACGAAACTTTGCGGCTATGCTTTTTTCATTACATCTTTTCAATGTCATGGCCATGGCAATTCAGGATGAAGTACGGACAAAAATGCCTGACGTCGCGAGCTTCGAACTGTACATGCTCGGCGTGGAAACGATCTGTCAGGGTGTTGTGAAAACGGCCGTCGAAAGCGAGGAAAAAACGGAAGTTGATGAGGCTTGGGCGAAAGCAGTGGCTATGGCCATCGATGCCCAACTACTTCATATCCCCTTGAATCCAAACCAACGGCAAGAGTCTACTCATGTGAGTGGACATAAGGAATAGCACTCTCCTCGGCAACGGCTAAGACCGTCCGCACATAATCACGGTAATTGCGGAAAAAAGCTCTACTCCAACAGAGAAAAACTTAACCAAGGCTTGATTGAGGTCTACCGCGCGTTTATCATCATAACGATTATCAGAAAGGAACCGTTTATGGATGCCCAGGAACAAGGACGTGGCATTACCCAGAATCCTGATGCACAGATCGACAAGGATGCCGCATCCCAGGTCGTTTCCGCAGCCCGGCGACGCGTGTTGAAAGCCGGACTGATTACCGTACCCATAATATTTACGTTAAGAAGTAAACCGGTTTTTGGAGCGGATCCTTGTGCCGGCGGTTCTTTGTCATTGTCGGCTGCCCAATCGCATGGCGTTGAGTTGCCGCCCTGCGAACAAGAGACTGTTGGAAAACCCAGTAACGGTGGTCCCACCGAATCCAGCAACAGTCATAGCGGACAACCCAGCAACGGTGGTGTTGGCCAACCTGCCAACGATGGCCTCAGCCGCGGCAACGATCCGCTGGGGCGCGGCAATACCGGTCGTGGAAACGACAATCGAGGCAGGTCCGGCAGGTAATGCACAGTAAACAGTCCTGTAAGATAGTCCCTGACGCGACTCTGCATTGGAAAATATGGGACGACCAGTGCCTCGTGTTCAATAGCGCGTCAGGACAAACTCATTTGTTGGATCCAATTCCCGCGCTGCTCGTCCGCCAGATCGATGAGGGCTGCGGCGATTCTGAAGAGCTGTTCCTGCGAACCGTAAAGCTTTTGGATCTGGACCTCACCTCGCACGTTCGCACCACGCTTCAACAAATACTCCAGCAACTTGACGCGTTGGGTTTAATCGAAGCATCGCGGTCTTGAAGCTATCACAAATCAATCTATCCACTTTTTTGCGCGACCTCAGGGGCCACGGTGTGTGGCTGCGCACCGGCCCATTTCAGACACACCTGAAGAGTCCTATTAATTCATTGGGCCGCGCAATCCACCTTCTGTATGGCGATTTTGTCGTAGAAGAGAATCCTGAATTTGCGGATTTTCACATCCAGCTTCGTGAACCGAAGAACTGGAGGCGATTCTACCGTCCACAGGTTTATTTCTACTTTGACGATCAGGCGCCATTCAAACCGATGCCTCGCAGTCACGCGTTCGCGATGTTTGAATGGTGTCTGAACTGGTGTATCGAGAGCCAGGCAAATCATTATTTAATGATGCATGCCGCCGTTATCGAACGAGGAGGCCTTGCTGCGATTCTGGCGGCGCCACCTGGATCAGGAAAGAGCACACTTACCGCGGGCCTTGTAAACCGAGGGTGGCGTCTGCTGTCCGATGAATTGGCATTGGTTGATCCTGGCAATGGGATGGCGGTTCCCCTAGCAAGACCAGTGAGCCTGAAGAATCAATCGATCGAGGTGATCCGAAAATTCGTGCCGAACGCCGTGATCGGTCCCATTGCTCGGGACACCATCAAAGGATCTGTCGCGCATTTGAAACCTCCACAGGATAGTGTGGACCGAAACAGAGAAGGCGCATTGCCCCGATGGGTGATTTTTCCGCGCTTCGAAGCCGGCGCGCAAATTTCGTTCACTCCATATCCAAAATCCACCGCCCTTCTACGGTTGGCTGATCATGCCTTCAATTACAGCCAGTACGGCGTCAAGGGTTTCGAAATAATGGCGAAGCTCATAGATCGGTGTGATGCCTACGAATTCATTTACAGCCGGTTGGATGATGCGATCCAGGTGTTCGATTCCTTGTTGATATGCGATGCCCGCACGATGGTTTCATCATGACCGAAAAAGTGGATATGGTGCGGCTCGGCATGACGAATCCTCACGTTGTGTCTTCGCTGACGCTCCGCGACTGGGATGTGCTAATCCGGCAGGCACGAAGTTCCGCCGTTCTAGGAAGACTCCACGCAGTGCTGGAAGAAGCACAGATTATTGACCACGTTCCGATGCCACCTCGGAACCATTTGGAGGCGGCACGTGTTGTCGCTGGCAGCCAGGAACGAGTCATTCGTTGGGAAGTCTACTGTATTCGTCGCGCGCTTGCGCGGGTTGAGACGGAGTTTGTGTTGCTCAAAGGGGCTGCCTACGTGCTTTCAGGCTTGCCCTTTGCCCGTGGACGTATTCAATCTGATATCGACATTCTTGCGGCC
>QHXA01000176.1:538-5828 GCA_003222755.1 Acidobacteriota bacterium | reverse complement strand
ACAAATATGACCAGCGTTTCTATCGCGAATGGTCACATGAACTTCCGCCTCTGTATCATCCCCATCGATGCACGGTTCTGGACGTCCATCACAACATTTTGCCTTCCACCGGCCGCGTGCACCCGGATCCACAGAAACTCTTGCGGGCCTCCGAGGATATCCCCGGCACACCTTACAAGCGGCTATGTCCGCCAGACATGGTGCTTCACGCATGCGCCCACATGTTTCAGGACGGTGATTTTGAGCGGGGTTTTCGGGAACTAACGGATATCGACGGATTGCTGCGAGCGTTCAGCGGCACAACAGCATTCTGGGATCAGTTATCACAGCGGGCACAAGAGATGCAGTTGTATCGGCCGCTCTTTTACGGATTGCGCTACGCATATGAGTTTCTGAATACGCCCATACCGCAGCGCATTATTTCAGCTAGTTTGGAGTGGGCTCCTTCGGGTCCAGTCCTGCACGCGATGGATGCGTTGGTCAGACAAGCGTTAGTCCCTAGGATGGCCGCCACCTTAAACACACGCTACGCACGGTGGGTCTTGTATATGAGATCACATTGGCTGCGAATGCCACCTCTTCTGCTCGCCCGCCATTTGCTTCATCAAAGCTTGCGGCGTCGCTAGATTGCACAAGGACACAAAACACAAACGCAAGAGACTCATGCTCGATTTAAGCATCGTTCTTTACAACTCGGCTAAATGGCTCCCCAGGCTTGTAGAGAGCCTGTGCGCACAATCAATTGCGCTGAACACAACTGCGTTGCTGGTCTACGACAATGCTAGCAGTGATCGTTCAGCCGATATATTCGAGCAGCTCATAAATCAGCATCGGTGCCGGTTCAGGTGCGTGACCGTCCTTCGCAGCACGAGGAATGTTGGCTTCGGCAGAGGTCACAACGCCGCAAGCGCGCACGGTTCGGCTCCATATATTTGCCTGGTCAACCCAGACGCCGAGTTACACAGAGATTGTTTGGGAATCCTCTTCAGCACAGCACAACAAGATCCGAATGCGGTCGCATGGGAGATGCGACAGGCGCCTTATGAACACCCGAAAATCTATGACCCAGTGACGCTGGAAACCAGCTGGGTAAGTGGAGCCGGTGTCTTGCTCCGCCGCTCGGCATTCGAGCAGGTCGGCGGATTCGACGACAGGATCTTCCTTTATGGAGAAGATGTGGATCTGTCATGGCGCTTACGTGACCGCGGACATATCCTCCGATACTGCCCAAAGGCCGTTCTCTTCCACCACACCTACGCGCAGCCCGGCGAAGTCAAACCGGCGCAGCTGACCGGTTCAATGCAAGCGAACCTGTACCTCCGCACACGCTTCGGAAGTTTCCGGGATATTGCAACAGGCATCGTCCGCCAGATCAGAGAGATGCGCCCGCATCGACGACACATCCCTCAACAAGGACGCGCAATTCTGAGCGGCATGGGAAAATGGCTGATCCAGTTTCATCATTGGCGCAGCGGGTCTTCCAGGACCATCGCACACTGCTTCTATGGTTGGGACTACGAGATCGCCCGTCGGGGCGCGTTTTATGACATCTCAAAGGGCGTAACATTGACAGAGCACCCCAAGGTTTCCATCCTTATCCGCACGACAGGTAGACAGAAGTTGTTAAGAAGCGCTCTTGCTACGTTACTGCACCAGACGTATCCGAACATCGAGGTTGTGATTGTCGAAGATGGTCCACCAAGCCTGACTGATTTTTTGCGAACCTATGCCGATAAGCTCGCCATCACTTATCACGCGTTCGGCGAGAACAGAGGGCGCTGCGAAGCAGGCAACAAAGCGATGGCACTTGCCACAGGTGAATACTTCATTTTCCTTGATGATGACGATCTATTCTATGCGGATCATATTGAGCAACTCGTCGGAGCGGCGCTTCTGCACCGTTCAGCGGTCGCTTATAGCTATGCCTTCGAGCTTCCTTCCGCCTACACTGCCGACGGTGATGCTAAAGCCGCAGGCCGTTTGTTCACTCGATTTGAAGGCATCTTTTCTTTTGCGCGGTTGTGCCAAAGGAACTACATCCCTATACACGCTCTGCTGTTTCATCGATCTCTCTATGAAATCTGCGGTGGCCTTGATCCCGACATTCCGTATAACGAAGACTGGAACCTCTGGGTGCGCTACGCGATCCACGCGCGGCCCTTTGTGCTCGTGGCAAAGACGAGTTGTATCTATCGTGTGCCTGTAGACCATAAAAGGCCCGGGGGGCGGGCTGCGTTAATGATCGAGCACTGGGAGCGTGTTCGAAAGCGCCAAGCAAATCTGCGAGTAGCGACCACAGTCGGCGAAATCGGGGAGATGTTCGAGTCTCGCTGTGGCGAGCGCTGACTTACGTTCGATGCAAGCTATAAGCGTCATTGTTCCGCTTTACAACAAGCGACCTACTCTTGCGCGCGCGCTGGATTCAATACTGGCGCAGGAAGGTGTTTCTTTCGAAGTCATCGTTGTCGATGATGACAGCAATGATGGTTCCACCGAAGTTGCCTTAGCATACGGGGAGAAAATCCGGTACATCCATCAACAAAATGCGGGTCCGGCTGCGGCACGCAACCGCGGTGTGCTCGAAAGTCGCTGCGGCTTGGTCGCATTCCTCGATGCCGACGACGAGCTTTTGCCCGGGTGCCTGCTTGCGCACGTGAAGTGTCGGGAGCTTTCGCCCGCAGCAAGACTGTCAATCTGTTCATCGCGAGCAATTCATTTAGATGGATCCACTCAAGAGGTTCGCCTGGCTGATCGAGTGAAGGGTCTCAGAGCAGTGGACGAATTCTACTTTACTGAACGATTGTGCGCAGAACTCACTAGGTACGTTTACGTTGGATGTGTCGACCGGGAACTCTTCGATGAAGTGGGGGGATTCGATGAGGGGTTGAGATCGTGGGAAATTACCGATTTCAACCTACGAGCGAGCCTTGCCTCGCCCGTCGTGGGTATCATCAATGACATTTACATAAACGTATACGAGACGCCAGGTAGTCAGTCCACAATCACACATAAAGACAGCAAATACATGTTTTCATTTGCTGAGAAACTCTTGTCTTTGATAGGAAAAATCCCTCAAGACCAGCATGAACCAATCGTTAAGCAGATCGATAGCATTCTTGGCGCTCTGTGGGCCAATGGCGCGATCGCTGAATTCAAATGGCTTGCCTCGAAAGCAGAACGGGAGCTCTCCGGATGTCGTCCGAGTCACAAACTGAACATGCTCGGAAAACTGCCGGAGACAGTGCTGAAGGTATTGTACGAGGTGAGAAAGCTGAAAGCGTGAGCCCGTAACCGGTAATCAATTAAAATTTATATCCTTCGTGACGCGCGAAGCCAACATTCGGTCAGTCGCATACCTTCAGAGTAGCTAATCGGAGCGTTGTAACCCAATAATCGGCCCGCTTTCTGGCTCGAGTGAACAACGCTACGCCTCTGGGCGACGATCATTGGATCCCTAGGATCGACTGCGCTTGGGGAGTTGTTGCGAGTTCCCGATGATCCCCCGTTCAGTCTCTGCCTTATTTCCTCCTGTCTCTCGGGCGAGAGGGATTGAAATCGCTCATACAGGTTCGTTTCTATCATACCGATCAAGGGCACCTGGCGAATGACCGAGCGGAATTCTCCCGAGAGGAAAACTCTTGGCAAAGCACGCACAGAGTCACGGAATATGTGTGGCCGTGAGGGTTGTACTCGGGTGAGAGATGGGATACTGGAGATGGGAATTTTCAGGAGAGACGCGTAATCCGCAACACAGGTCTGCCACGCAATGCATTGTGCGTCGGTCACAAAAAACACTTCACCAACCGCTTCTGATTTCCAGAGTGCCAACAATATGGCTTGGATCAAATTGTCGATGTACACCTAATTACATGGATTCTTACCGCCATCCACGAAATTACATGGATTCTTACCGCCATCCACGAGGCCCATTTTACCGGAGCGAATTCTGTCGATGAGCCCGAGCGTGAACCCAGAATACGGGCCGTAAATATTTGGGGGCCTCAAGACCACGACGGGAAGCGCAAACCGCTTACTAAACGTAAAAACCAATTCTTCTTCTTCGAGTTTCGCATTGCCGTACGCCAGATCCGTTTTGTGAGCCGGCTCGGTTTCGGACGCGCTCCCATCCGGCGGATTGTTTCCATAGACCGCGACACTGCTCATATGAATAAATCGTGACACGCGATGGGCAGAGGCAGCCGTCAAGAGGTTTCGTAATCCCTTCTGCATGACTCGTGTCGTGCCACGCGCCAAGTGGACCACGGCATCACATCCTTCAACCGCTTTGGCGACGGCATTTCTGTCGCAGAGGTCGCCCACAACAAAATCAAGAGGAAATCGCGCAATTCGCGCAGCGGATGCTGTTGAATGAATGAAGACTCGGGCATCGACGCATCGTGTCAGGAACAAGACTTCACACAATCTGCTGCCGACGAAACCGGTAGCACCGGTTATTAGAACCTTCCTAATTTCCAAGAAACTCCTGAATCGTGCCGCGAGTCCCGACAGACTTATCTAAAGGAGGAATAGATCCCATAATCAGCTTGAGAGATTGATCCACCCATGGTTCGTCTATCGGCTGAGCGATTGAGTAGCATTCCTCGATCAGAGCGACGGACTCGGTGCCTTCCTGCCCATTAACCATCGGTTTCCCACCAGTCCGGATTGCGCGAATAAAGTCTTCGATTTCCATTTTGAAATGGTCGTCTCCAGCACTGCCAGTTATGGGGCTGGTAAATGAAATCTCGTGTCGCAAGTCGCTATCGCGGGGATAATAAGCAACACTTTCACTTTGTCCCTCAGCGACCTCGAACGTGCCGTTAGCGCCCACGATGCGGAGCTTATTTGATAAGCGGTGCGTTTTAGATAAAGTTACGTGACCTTCAACGGAATTGCCGCTGTCCTGACAATCGAACGCCGCGACACAGTTCGCTTCAACTCCACCGTGGGCATCATCCTTGTAGCTTAGGATCCTAGTGGGACCGAAAAGATACAGCATTCGGTCAATGAAGTGGCTTCCACTAACCACCAAAACACCACCACCAGCGGTCTGGCGCGTCAAATTATAACCGGACAAGGGAGCCCAACCCCCTTCCGTTCCGAACTCGTATTCGAAAGACGAAATCGTTCCCAAAAGGCGCGTTTCAAGTAAACGCTTCAGCAGATTTGTGCTTGAAAAGAAACGGGTGTAATAGCCCACAGCTAAAACTGCGCCTGTCGAGCGTGAGGCCTCAAGCATTGTCTCGCACTCTTGAACCGAAGTTGCCAGTGGCTTTTCACAGAGAACGTG
>QHXA01000176.1:0-420 GCA_003222755.1 Acidobacteriota bacterium | reverse complement strand
CGCAAGCGTGATTGGTTTGTCTCGCTCAATGCCGTGAGTTCCACTAGATTCGAGCTCAGCGCAGCTGGGATGTGAGCGTTCTCAGCAATGGCGCCGGCGCCGCCGATTCCAAGTCGAATTCGTCCACTCAACGTTAGTTCTCCCCGCGCGTTCTCGCTTCGAGAAATGCTTGGACGATCTGTCCAACTGTTTCGTAGGTTTCCACGCGGTAATAGAAACGTTTTTTAGGGTTCAAGGAGAACAACCATTTGCTTGCCCGAACTGCCAACATGCGTACAAGGTATCTTGGAACTCCAAAGTAGCACCGCGCTTCCGCAGGTGCCATGCCTGTCTTGATTACGACCCTTCCATAGTTGAAATACCAAAGATAAAAATAGTTTTTCCTGATTCTTTCCTTTTCAACAGGATGGTAGACGAGCG
>QHXA01000175.1:2731-8398 GCA_003222755.1 Acidobacteriota bacterium | reverse complement strand
CGTCCAAAACAGTCCCATGCATATCACCCTTCGCACCACTTCCAGAGGAAATGCGCTCATGCATGAGATGACCTCGGCCGGCGCCACCGACGATCCGATCACGATGTTCTACCTAGACGAGGACCGCCTGCTCTTGACACATTATTGTGACGCAGGGAACCGGCCTCGCATGGAGGCTAAGACCTCGCCGGACGGAAAGACGGTAGACTTCGACTTTCTCGACGTCGCCGGCAGTAATCAGCACCAACACATGCACCATGCAAAGTTCACGTTTATCGACGCGAACCACCATGCGGAGGACTGGACGTTTATGATGGGAGATAAGCCAGTTCACGCCCACTTCGACCTGCGGCGGACGGGAGACGGGAGCGCCGCCGCGAGCAAGTGAGGTTGCCTGGAAATTCTGATGGACCGTGAGTGGAACGACAGCCAGCCGATTTACCGCCAGCTTCGCGACCGCGTCGTCGCGATGATCCTTGACGGAGTTCTCAAGGAAGGCGATCCGCTGCCCTCGGTGCGAACCGTCGCGGCGGACTACCGCGTCAATCCGCTCACGGTCCTGAAGGGCTACCAGCAACTCGTAGACGAGGGCCTCGTCGAGACTAGGCGAGGCCTTGGGATGTTCATCAATGCCGGAGCACGCAATTTGCTGCTGGAAGCGGAGCGCCAGAAGTTTCTGGCGGAAGACTGGCCTAGGATCCGCGAGACCATGCTGCGGCTCGGCCTGAAGCCCGAAGACCTGCTGGAGGACGGCGCAAGCCAGCGGCAGAAGTCAAAAACCAAAAAAGAGGAGCGCTGACACAATGGCATGCATAGAAGCACGCGGTCTCCGCAAGGCGTTTGGAGCCACGATCGCGCTGGACGGCGTCGATTTGCGGGTGGAAGAGGGTCGCATCCTCGGACTGATCGGACCCAACGGCGCAGGGAAAACCACCGCTCTGAACGCGATTGTCGGGCTCACGCCATACGAGGGAACGCTGAATGTTCTCGGGCGTGATCCGTGGAGGGAGCGTGATCAACTCATGAGGGACGCCTGCTTCATCGCTGACGTCGCCGTGCTGCCGCGTTGGATACGCGTTTCGCAGATGCTCGACTACGTGGCCGGTGTACATCCGCGGTTTGACCGTACAAAGGCGGAAGAATTTCTGGCCAGGACCACCATCAAGCACGGCAGTAAAGTCCGGGAACTGTCGAAGGGCATGGTAACCCAACTGCACCTCGCCGTGGTCATGGCGATGGATGCGAAGCTGCTGATATTGGACGAGCCGACGCTCGGCCTCGACATCCTGTACCGCAAGCAGTTCTACGATTCGCTGTTAAATGACTACTTCGACCGCAACCGCACCATCGTGGTGGCGACGCACGAGGTTGCAGAGATCCAGGACGTGCTCACCGATCTTATGTTCATCGACCGCGGCCGTATTGTGTTCAGCTGCAGCATCGAGGAACTGGAGTCGCGTTATTGCGAGGTGCTGGTGCATCCTGAGCAAGTCGTCGTGGCGCGGGCGCTGAAGCCGATGCACGAGCGCCAGATTTTCGGCCGCAGCATCCTGCTGTTCGATACGATCGAACGGCAGCAACTCGCCGCGTTGGGCGAGGTGCGCAGGCCCAGCATTGCCGACCTGTTCGTTGCTGTGATGAGCAGCCAGCCCGGCCGGAGACAAGGAGCGGTGCAATGAATACCCAATCGAATGCCATGACCCCGCCTCCCCTGGAAGCGCAGGCCGTCGCGCCCGCGGACATTCCCGCGATCCGGCAGTTCTACTCGTCGGTCCGACGCGAACTGTGGGAGAGCCGTTCCATCTACATCGCGCCAATGGCCGTCGCCGGCGTGTTTCTGTTCGGGTTTCTGATCAACGCGATGCATCTGCCGCAAAGGCTGCGTTCGGGGTTCAGCCCGGCGCAATTGCACGATGTCATCGAGCAGCCGTACGACATGGTCGCGCTTCTCATCATGGGGGTCAGTTTTGTGGTGGCGGTTTTTTACTGCCTGGACGCGCTGTACGGCGAACGCCGCGACCGCAGTATCCTCTTTTGGAAGTCGCTGCCGGTTTCGGATACCACAACCGTGCTTTCCAAGACGAGTATCCCGGTTGTGGTGCTGCCGCTGCTTGCTTTCGCGATCACCGTCGCCACGCAATTCGCCATGCTGCTGCTCAGCAGCGCGGTACTCTTAGGAAGCGGCATGAGCGCCGGGACGCTCTGGAGTCATCTGCCGTTGCTCCATACGTGGCTGATGTTGTTCTTTCATCTGGTGGCAGGCCATGGGCTGTGGTACGCGCCGATCTATGGGTGGCTGCTGCTGGTCTCTGCCTGGGCGCGGCGCGCGCCGTTCTTGTGGGCGACGCTGCCGCTGCTCGCCATCGGCGCCATGGAGAAGATCGCCTTCAATACTTCGCATTTCGCCGCCATCCTGCAGCACCGCATGATGGGCGGCCCATCAACGACCGGGTCCACAACGGGCATGTCGATCGATGCGATGACGCCGTTCACACCCGGTCAGTTGCTGGGCAGCCCGGGCCTGTGGATCGGGTTCGCAATCGCGGCGGCATTCCTGGCGGGAGCGGTCCGGTTACGGCGCCATCGCGGGCCGATCTGATCCGCGGCCAATCGCGTTCCAGAATTTCCGTTCAGTTCAGACGCATCAGGCGGGACGTGGCACATTCTTCGGCGACCTTCAGATATCTCCGGACGCTTTCGTTGCCCACCACGTATGGATTCGGACTGCCGGGTGTGCGCTTCGCCAGCATCGGCAGGTTGACTTTGGACCGATCCCAGTCGGTGTGGTTGGAAAGGATCATGTCCGCTCCGGCCTGCCGCACGATGTCGCTGAACCGCTGCGCCGACCGGATGTAACTCTGCAGGGATTCCCGATCGGCGTTGAGGCCCGTCCCGCCCCAGAGAGCCGCGAGGTGCGGCTTGCCATTATCTTTCACCGGAATCAGAATCGAGATAGTGCCCGGCGTGTGACCGGGCGTGATGTAGAGCGTCAGTGTGGTGTCGCCGAGCGTGAGTTTCTGGCCGTCGGTGGCCACCATGTCGCGCTTCGGCTTCGTGCCGTTGGTTCGATCGAGCATATCCCAGTCCGCTGCAGACATGATGACGCGCGCGCTATATCGATCCTGAAGGAACTTCGCGCCGCCGTGGTGATCGGGATGTGCATGAGTGACGATGGCGTATTTGATCTTGGCCGGGTCCAAACCCAGCTTGTTCAGCCCGGCGGCAACTTCTTCTTCGACGGAATAGTCAAAGATCGTGTCGATCACGATGATGCCGTCCGAAGTCGTGACGGCCCATACGGAGTACTCGGTCTGCCCGACGAAGTACAGGTTGTCAAACACCTTCACCGGTTCGGCATACCATGTGGATCTGTCCGGCGGCCCCTGGGGCGGCCCCTGCCTCTGTCCGCCGCCTCCCCGCGGAGCAGGGACAGCGCAAAGGAAGTTGAATAGATTCTGGTAATCCATGCCCGCTGCAGTCTTCGCGACAGCGACATGTGCTTCGGGAGTGTCGTTTGCGTTTTGAGCCGCCAGCATCGAAACAGCGAGCAGCAACGCAAGCGCGATCTTCATAGGGCCTCCTTGAAATTCCAAATTATTGCAGCGATTTAACAAGCGGCATGAAACATTTTCTGAGGGTGATATCATCGCGTGAATCGCAGAGGGGTCTTCACATGATCAAACGGATTCTGGCTTTAGGTGGAATCAGCATCGGCGTAGGCCTGATGGTCTGCTCGGCTCCTGAGACGGCCGTGGCGCAACAACCCCTCGGAAGCAATGCCGGCTGGAAGCACCCGATGACGCCGTGGGGCGAGCCTGACCTTCAAGGTATCTGGCCCCTCAACCATCTGATCAGCACGCCGTTCCAGCGACCGGAAAAGTTCGGTGACCGCCGGCTCCTGACCGATGAGGAATTCGCCGCGGCGCAGAAGAGTGCGGAAGCGCGTAACACGCGCTTCGAGTCCGGAGCTATACCTCAGGCCGATTCAGGCCAGGCAACGCGGCTGACGTCGTTGATGAGCGATCCGCCGAATGGGCGCTTTCCCGCGCTTACAGCAAAGGGCAAGGAGCTATACGACAAGATGCGTGGCAGCTACAAGCCAGGCCAAACTGTATTCGATAGCCCTGAAGACTTCGATAGCTGGGATCGGTGCATCACGCGCGGCCTGCCTGTTTCGATGTTGCCGCGCAACTACAATAACGGCATCCGAATCATGCAATCCCCGGGCTACGTTGTGATTCTCCTCGAAATGGCCCACGAGGCCCGCATCATTCCGACCGACGGACGCCCGGTGCTGGATCCATCGATCAAGCAGTGGCTGGGAGAGTCGAGAGGGCGTTGGGAAGGCAACACGCTCGTCATCGAAACGACGAACTTCAACGGTAAACCAGCGATGACCAATGCCGGCGTTCCCGGTTCTCCGCCACTAAACCCGTCAACGGAAAACATGCGCTTCACCGAGCGCTTCACGCGAACTGGCGATGACACGATCGAATATAAGATGACCGTCGTGGACCCTGACGTGTTGTCGACGGGTTCATGGTCCGCGGAGTTTCCTTGGAAGCTCGACAACAGCTACCAGATGTTCGAGTACGCCTGCCACGAAGGCAACACGGCCATCCGTGGTTACATCGAAACGTCGCGTTTCGAGCGAGCGAATAAAGCTCCTCGGTAAGCCACCTGCGCATTATTTTGTTGGGTCTTTCTCGTTTGAAGAACCGCCGAGATCCATCCGCCTGCCATCGGGGAACTGGAGGTCTCGCGAACTCGCGCGGAACGAGCCATCCTTCGCCTGGAAACCGACGACTTTAACCTTCGTGCCGGTGGGAAGCGAATCCCTGTTCCAGCCTTTGCGCAACAACACGGATGGTGATCCGCCTTCAATCTTCCACCGAACGACCGAGCCGTCTGGCTGCGTCACATCGATGTGCAGCCAGGAATGCGGGTTCACCCACTCCATCATGACGACTTTACCCTCGAGCGTTACCTGCTTGTTTTGATCGAACTCGGCGGAGAAGGAATGATGCGCCGAAACGGGCAACGCTGCCGCGATCAGCACGCCGGCACTCGCCACAACCCTCATCAGTATGCTGTGCATTGGTATTACTCCTTATCTTCTGTCCTAAAACACCATCACCTTTGCGGCTTGAGCAGGTCCTGATACAGAAGCTTATCGGTAAATGGTACACACTTATGCTCGACCAGCTGCGCATTCTTCTCGATCAAACGATACAGCGGCATCTCGATTGTCCAGGGCCGCGAGTACGTCAGCGGATCCTCGAGCGCTGCCTCATACCAGATGTGGTTCGGCCCGAGAAGAGTGAAGCGTTCGGTGACCTTCAATTTATTGCTGTGATGATTGCCCGCACGATCCAGCCACGTCTCACCGTTCATTCCCGTTGTTGTAACGACCAGGACGTCGCCTTCCCAGGTTCCGTTGGACTTGCCCATCCACGAATCAACCGGCAGCTCCGAGTGATCCTTCATGTAAATGACTCTGTTCGTGGCCGCGAAAGGGTAGACCATCAGAAGATCGCCATCACCCTGGAAAATCTGGAACGGAAAATTATGGTAGGTTACGCGTGGAACTCCCAGCATATAGCACTTCGCTTCAGGGTCGGCCGCGGGCCACTTGGCGCGGTTTTCGTTCCGCTTTGCGAGCGCTTC
>QHXA01000175.1:1268-2543 GCA_003222755.1 Acidobacteriota bacterium | reverse complement strand
CGAACTGCGGGCCGGACGCTCCAGTTGCTGGGCTAGTTGCCGGGATTGCCCGGCGCTGACGGTCAACAATATCGCTGCCGCCGTCACGATCGCGCCGATGAATCGATTTCGCATCTATCGACTCTTCACTTCCCTGTCGCCCGAATCCTGGCCGCGGTCGTGCAATTCTGGACAACCGCAAAGTAGCGGGCGACCGCTTCCTTGCCGACATCATATGGATTAGCAACACCAGGCTTGCGGGCGGCAGCGGCATGCGCCCTGAAGAACCCGTTGTCGAATTCCGTATGGTTCGACATCAACGCGGTGGCACCGAAATCGGCGGCGGCCTTAGCCATCTTCTTCGATGAAGCGAGATAGGTGTCATAGTAGGCTGCATCGCCATTAAACGGGATTGCTGTGCCGCCGACATACGCGACGCGCAGTGGCTTGCCGTTATCTTTGACCTCGAAGAGCAAAGAGAGCGTCCCCGGAGTGTGTCCGGGCATCGTGACGATCTGGACTGAGGCGTCACCCACGGAGATCTTCATGCCATCCCGACCAACGACGTCACGCTTCGGCTTGCCGCCGGCGTGGTTTGTCGACCGATCTACGGCGTCCCAGTCTTCGGCGCCGTAGACGAGATGAACGCCCGGGATTTCATATTGAAGCAATTTGGCACAAAGAATGACGTATTTGACCTTGGTGGTATCGAGGCCAAGCTTCTTCATACCGCCGATGATCTCGTCTTGCGCCGCGTAATCGAACAACGCTTCGAGGACGATGATGCCCTCGCTGCCGACGATCGCCCACGCGTTGTGGATCTTGGTCCCGAGAAAGTAAAAGTTGTCCGCAACCTTGGCCGGCTCTGCGTACCACGTATCCCTTGCAGGAGTTCTGGGGGCCGCGGCGGGCGCGGCTGGTGCGGCTCCTCGCCCGGCAGCAGCCGGCGGCGGAATGCAGAGGCGAAGGAAAGTGCCGGCCCAATCGGTGCCAGCGGCATTCTTGGCCGCGCCGATAAGACCCTCGATAGCATTGGGCGGTGTCTGCGCCGATGCGATGCAATTGATCGTGACAAGTGCGATGACGAGGCCGAGGCCAATTCGAAGTGACTTCATCTCATTTTCTCCGTTCGCGCAGCATAGAAGAAATGAGGGACGGAGAGCAATCAACTTGGTACCGTGCGGTACCGTGCAGCATTCCCCTCCTCAATCACCGGCTTTGCAGATAAAGTCGGGGGCATAACATACTTGACTAACCGGTCGATCGGAGAATTTTGAAATTGGACGAATCCTGCAT
>QHXA01000175.1:0-1194 GCA_003222755.1 Acidobacteriota bacterium | reverse complement strand
CGGATTTCGGATTTGAGATGCAGGATTCGTCCAATTTCAAATTGTCCGATCGACTGAACTGCGTGGTTACTCAAGTATGTTATTGCCCGTATCTAAGGAAGCGGATACTAGCTCTTGATCGGTTTTCGGTCTTTCAGTTCGAGCGCGAAAATCCGGCTCCTGCGGGAGTGGTTGTACGTGTCGCGCTTCCTGGCGGGCAAGCTCTCGAGATTCGCCTCGACGAACCCCATCTGCTCGAACCAGTCGACGGTACGCGTGGTAAGAGCGAAGACGCGGATCATCCCGATCCTCGCCGCCTTCTCAACCAGGTAAGATACGATCTTTCGGCCCATGCTCAGGTGGCTGTATACAGGGTTCGTGGCGATTGCGGCGATCTCTCCCTGGCCGTCGCCGTAGTCGTGAAGTGCTCCGCAAGCGTGGACCACATCGTCGATCGAGTAGACGACGAAGTCACCTTGCCGCGCCATCAGGTCGTCTTCGGTCCGGTTAACGAGGATGCCTTCCTGCATTAGCGGCTGCATGAGGCGCAACACATCGCCGATGTCGTCGGCCTTCATGGGACGGATCGACTCGTAGTCATTGCCGTAAACCATCGTCCCGATCCCGAGGTTCGAGAAAATTTCCCGCAGGATCGCCCCCNNNCCATCGACGCCATGGGCGCGTTCGGTTCCCTTGCGGCACGCCGTCAGGGCGAGGGCGAGATACTTCAAGTCGGGGTCCGGGTTGCCGGCGTTGAGACTCAGAACCTCCTCGGCCTCCTCGAGGCTGAGCCGTGCGACCCGGCCGTCGCTGTTTTTGACCAGCCCCGGAGGAAGCTTGAATCGATTCTCCATAAACCCGTCGCTGTCGGTAACGAAGAAGAGCTTCTCGGCTTGAAGGGCCTCGGCCACCGCCAGAGCGATGTCATCGCTGCCCAGGTTATACGGCTTGCCGGCGGCATTCCATCCGATGCAGGGAAAAATCGGGATCATCCCCTGGTCGAGGATCTGCTGGAGCGGCTCCTTGAGGATCTTCTCGACCCGGCCGGAATTCTGGAAATCAACACCATTAACGACACCGATTCCTCGGGCACGGATGAAATTGCCGATCACGGCATTGGCCTGGAATGCCGTCAAAAGAGTCATCAAGCGGTTGGCCACGTCGAAGGCCGCCATGCGGATAAAGGGGATCGAATCCTGAGTCGCGATCCGCACG
>QHXA01000174.1:13105-13586 GCA_003222755.1 Acidobacteriota bacterium | reverse complement strand
CGCGATGAGCAGGCCAGTTAAGACAATTACTGTGGCTACTAACTTGATGACTCGACGTATATTGACTTTTCGCACTGTCTTTGATCTCCTTTTCAAAGTTTGAGCAACGAATCAGCACGTTCCGCAAAACGTCATACTGCACACGGGTATGAACCAATCGGCTACGGCTGAAGGCGGCTAGCGCATGTTATGACGAGATGCTCCTATGGACAACACCAACGTGACACCCGACGGACCAACGTGCGAGACTGTTTATCCGGCTGGAAGACGAATGGGATAGCTTTCTTCTGTGGGAGTTTTACATAAAGCAAAGTGTTTTTAGCCAACCGCCGCAGCCGCATGAAGATCTGTCCGTCGTCAGTGAGCAGCCCGTATAGTCAGACCTTCTCGCTTGAGTTTTTCGATTTGTTGCACGCGCTCCCACTTAACAGCATCACTACCTCCTTCACCGCGAATTTCCCCGCACTCGTGTTGTTGTTGA
>QHXA01000174.1:12526-13098 GCA_003222755.1 Acidobacteriota bacterium | reverse complement strand
GTCGCGCGCCCGGCCTGTGGCCACTCGCAGGTTTACATAAAAGCCAGACTGTGACGGGGTTTTCAGACCTCGCGGTCCCACTATCGCCGGAGTTTTCGCGCTCGCGGGAAACACCTCGGAGGCCGTGAAGTGGCTGCGGGTGAGCGTCCGCGAAGGCATGCCCAATTATCCGCTCTTTGCGCGTGACCCGCGCTTTGATGGGATCCGAGACGATCCCCAGTTTAAGACGTTCATGAATGAGTTGAAAACTCGATGGGAACGGCTGCAGCACGAGTTCGGCTCTTGAAGTCCGGCCATTACGGCGCTACAACTCAAGGACCAACCGCATCGCGCTTTCAATATCCGTCATTCGTGAGGCAGGCATTCTACCGGCTGGCCCGGATGTCGGCTGGAACCTGGCGGGGTCAAGCGAGCGGATTTGAAAGCAAAGAAAAACGGTATCCCGCGGAAGGCCCGTTTCCGCCGCGCTGACGCGCACGTTGACAGGATAATCTCGAGGAACATTCTTCGCGTCGGTTCCAACCACTACCGTCACAACAAGTGGCTGTCGGTTAATGGCATCGCTTGATACA
>QHXA01000174.1:11971-12467 GCA_003222755.1 Acidobacteriota bacterium | reverse complement strand
AATCACATGAGCCCGTCACGATCGGTTTTCCGAAACATCTGATTGATCCGCTGTGTTTCAGCCTGTATGGCCGGATCGCTGGCCATAGCCGCCATCGCGTCCTCAAACTGTGCGCGCCTGTGGCGTTCGGCATACTCCTCGAGTGCAGTAATGACAAGCCGGTTCCAATTTTTGGCCGCATCTGGAGGCGCCACGGCGCTTATGTCTTCAACCAGGCGCCGCGGGAGGGCAACACTTCGGCGAATCGTTTGTGATTTCGTGTGTTTCTTCATAGCACACATACTAACACACAGCGAAACACACTCTGGGTATCTCTGTCCCACCAGGTTGATCGACAACTGTAATCAAGTATGTAGTCGCGCGGGTCTGCGTTCGCACCGTGGCCGCGCGATCGCATATTACGCGGCCACGCACTGAGGCCGTTACCCTTCATCGAACACCCGGCTTGTGTTATGGTTGTGCCGCTTTTCACACGGCCGGTGCTCACTTGACCCCT
>QHXA01000174.1:4717-11959 GCA_003222755.1 Acidobacteriota bacterium | reverse complement strand
TGGCGCACTACTAATCTCGCTATTCGTCTGCACCATCACTTGGGCGCAATCGACAGCGCAAATCAACGGGATTGTGAAAGATCAATCAGGCGCAATTCTCCCTGGCGCTGAAGTCTCGGCGACGCAAACAGCCACAGGGGCGAAGCGGTCAGCGGTCACCAATGAGAGCGGCGCTTACGTGCTGCCCAACCTGCCGATCGGTCCGTACATGCTCGAAGCCAGCCTGCCGGGATTCCGCACATATGTGCAAACGGGAATCGTTCTTCAGGTCAACGACAGCGTTGCCGTCAATGTGACGCTCGCGCTTGGTCAGATCTCGGAACAGGTCGAAGTGCAAGCCAACGCTGCTTTGGTCGAAACGCAGACGACCGGCGTCGGCCGCGTCATCGATAACCAGCGCGTGCTGGAATTGCCGCTGAACGGCCGTCAGGCGACCGAACTGATTTTCCTGTCGGGAATGGCCACGCCTGGGACTGGCGCCACGAGTACGACAACGCGCAATTACCCGACCATCCAGGTTGCCGTGGCCGGCGGATTGTCCACCGGCGTCGCATACAATTTGGATGGCGCGAACATCAATGATCCATACAACGGCCTGAACTTGCCCATTCCCTTTCCGGATGCGTTACAAGAATTCAAGGTCGAGACCAGCGGATTGTCCGCGCAATACGGCACATACTCCTCGGCGGCAGTCAACGCCGTCACGAAATCCGGCACCAATCAATTCCACGGCGACCTGTTCGAATTTGTGCGCAACAAAATTTTCAATGCTCGAAATTCGTTCGCGCCGGCCCGTGATCCACTAAAGCGGAATCAGTTCGGTGGTACGATCGGCGGGCCGATCCTCCAGAACAAGTTGTTTTTCTTCGCCGGCTTTCAAGAGACGACCGTTCGCGCCGCGCCATCCGAATCTTTCGGGTACGTGCCGACACCGGCGATGATGGCCGGTGATTTCACCGTCGCCACATCACCGCAGTGTGCTCCTGGTGGCAGGCAACTCGCTTTGGCCGGCCCGTTCGTCGATAACAAAATTTCGCCATCCTTGTTTTCAGCGCCGGCAGTGGCTTTCCAGAAGCGATTGCCCGTGACCACCGATTCTTGCGGCAAGGTTTACTACGCAAAAATAAACAAGAGCAACGAATACCTGGTGCCGGCTCGAATGGATTATCAGATGAGTGAGAAGCATTCGGTGTTCGGCCGCTTCAATTTTTCGCGACTCGATCAGGCGAGTCAGTACGACGGCAAGAATATTCTGACATTGGATGCGGGTCCCTCGCCTCTGCGTGTGTATCAATTTGTTCTTGGCGATACGTACCTGATTGGCCCTGGCACCGTGGCCAGCTTCCGCGGCAGCGTGAATCGAACCAATATCGTGAAGAAGCCGCCGGAGTTTCCCGACCTCAGTGAGTTCGGTGTCAAAGCATATCTGTACAAGCCCTCGACACTTCGCATCAGTGTCACGAACGGTTTCATTTCAGGAACGAATAACGGCACGTTCAGCCAATACAACACGACGGCGTTTCAGTTTGCCGAAGACATCAGCATGATCCGGGGAAACCATCAAATCGGATTTGGCGGCAGCTGGATTCATCAGCAGTTGAATGCGCTATCCATGGTTTTTTCCACAGCCCCAGTGACATTCAATGGAACAAACGGAGGGCAAGGCATAGGCCTTGTCGATTTTCTGCTCGGCAGGCCGAGTTCATTCCAGCAAGGATCTCCCGGCTTGTTCTATTACCGGTTGAACTTTGCCGGATTGTACCTGCAGGATTCGTGGAAACTGACACCGCGCCTGACCTTGAATCCGGGATTACGATGGGAACCTTACCTGCCCGTTTACGTGGACGACATCGGCCTCAGCTATTTTGATCGCTCTGCATTCGACGCAGGCGTGAAGAGCACGGTTTTTCCGAATGCGCCGGCAGGATTGAAATTCCCGGGGGACGCAGGAATGCCGGGCGGCCGCCGCGTCGGCTTCCATCGAATGGCGGAGTTCGCGCCCCGTCTCGGACTCGCCTGGGATCCAACCGGCAAAGGCAAGACCTCCATTCGCGCCGCGTATGGAATTTTCTATAACCGGCCGAACTTGACGACATACGGCGGCTACAGCAGTTCGCCGCCAAACGGAAACAGCGTTACGGTCCAAAACCCGGCCAGCTTTGCGGATCCTTGGGCAAATTTCCCAGGCGGCGATCCTTTTCCGGTCAACGTCACGAAGGATTACATATTCCCACTGGCCGGTTCGTACTACGCTTTCACTCCGCATGCGAAGCCGACTTATCAGAATCAGTGGAATGTCGCCATCCAACAAGAGGTCGGAAATAATGTGCTCGTTTCCGCCTCATACGTCGGCACGAACATTATTCATATGTGGACGGGGGGTGCCTTGAATCCGGCGGTGTACATTGCCGGGAGTTGCGTGCTCAATGGCGTGACTACGAACCCATGCTCGAGTTTGGGAAATATTCAAGCGCGCCGCGTGTTGAACCTCGCGAACCCAAAGGAGGGCCAGTATTACGGCGCGATCAGCGGACTGGATGACGGCGGCACAGGCAATTACCACGGCATACTGTTGTCGGTGCAACGGCGCGCCGCGAAGGGATTGAATGTATCGGCGAATTACACGTGGTCGCACTGCATTGCGGATATCGTGAAGACTTCACAGACTGCAGCCGAGTATGTGATTCCGGGCGATCGATCATCGAGCCGCGGCAACTGCGGTTCGGATCGCCGGCAGACGTTTAACACGTCGGCGGTTTATCAAACGCCGGCATTTTCGAACACCACGATGAAGATGCTGTTCAGCAACTGGCAGATCTCCGCGATTGTGAAGCTGATGGCCGGACAGTATTTCGATGTGACCGCCGGCACCGATCGCGCATTGACCGGCGCCGGCGGCCAGCGAGGCAACCAACTTCTCGCTGATCCCTTCATGCCTGATAAAAGTCCGTTGCAGTGGCTCAACCCGAACGCCTTTGGTATACCCAACAACGGCACATACGGCAATATGGGTGCAATGAGTATCCGCGGACCGCGAAGTACGCAAATCGACATGGGCCTCACCAGGTCATTCCAGCTTCGCGAACGCCAGTCGGTTCAGTTCCGCTGGGAAGCGTTCAACGTTCCGAACCTCGTGAACTTGAATAACCCCGTGACCTCGCTCAATAGCGTGAACTTCGGAAAGATCCTCGGATCCGGAGATCCGCGAATTATGCAGGTGGCGCTGAAGTACGTGTTCTGAGTGACCGCTCTTCTTCTCCGCAGCCCATCGATTCCCCGATGGGCCCGTGTGGCAGCGTCAAGGTAGGGGCCAGGGGACGGTTGCCGCGACGCGGTCCATCTCGCGAATGGGATCGTATTCGCCATCCGAAACATCGGCGAAACGCAGCATGCCGGCAGAGTTCAAGATCTGACGGCCGCGCGAGTCGTTGTGCATCGAAAGAAACTCACGACGCAGCGCGCTCTGAATGGTTCTCGGGACCGTGTCGTGGACGACCCATGGCGGCGAGGGACTAGGTCCGAGGATCGTGATCGTCCGGACGCTTCCGGCAAGCGAGGGATTCTTGGTGAATTCCATTTCCAGAACAGTGCTGTCGATCGCGGCCGCATCGATTCCCTGATCCAGGAGCATTCGAAGCGAACTTTCGTGAGAACCGGATTCCACAAGGCGGGCGAAGTAATCGGCGCCGAATCCTGTCGTCGCCAGATGATAGCGGACCAGGTTGTAACCGGAATGCGATCCAGTTTCGTTATATGCCCAGCTTTTGCCGCGCAGGTCTTCGAAAGAATACAACTGTCGGCGCGAACGATGACGTCGGAATAATAAACAGGTTGCGCGCCGTAGCGCGGATGCCTCATCACGGATGCAGCGAGCAGTCGAACTCCATGTTCAGTGTCGTATTTTTTTCGGACGTAAGGGAGACCGCAAATCCAGCAGACCTGGATTTCACCGCGATCGAGCAGCCGTTCTCTTTCCTGCCATGGGATGTCGCCGATGAATTCCGTCGGTATCGATAATTTCTCACCGATGAATTCGGCCAGTCTTTTGCAGAACTCGTCGGCAATCTCCGCCTGGCAGGAACTGAATCTCAACACGATAAAGTGATTCTGTTACGACTGGAGCCATCGCTCAAAGATTTTTGTTTCGCTGTGCCTGTTTTTTCTGAATGATTATTGCGGTGGAGGCGGTTGAAGGGTGGATCTTCGTAGAGCTGTACGTCTTTTTATCGTATTCATTATCGGAGCCGGTGCATTGCCGGCACAGATCACGACCGGCAACATCATCGGAATCGTACACGACGAGTCGAGGGCGGTATTGCCGGGTGTAACTGTGGCAGTCGCGTCGCCCGGCCTGCCCGCGCAGAGTGCGGTGACGAATGAGCGTGGCGAGTATCGATTGACTGGACTTCAGCCTGGCATGTATCTGCTGACGGTGGAGTTGCCCGGATTCGGCGAGTATGAGGAGACGGATCTCCGGGTCGTCGCCTCAGGCACTATCGAGCGCGTTGTGACGCTGAAAGTTGCGAGCGCAGCTTCCGAAATCACGGTAAGCGGCCAGGCGCCGGTAGTTGACGTGCGCACCGCCGGCATTCAGAACTCGATCCCTTCCGTACAACTCGAGGCAGCGGCGAGCGAACGGTACGGCGTGCAGGCCTATATGGCAATGCTGCCCGGTGTGACGACCAACAGCTACAACCGCGTATTCCAGGTCACCGTGATGGGATCCAACAGCAACGAGACGACAATTCTGTCCGACGGTGTTTCGATCAACAATGCTTCTACCGGCGGGTCGTGGCTCTTGGGTGATTTCGACAGCGCGCAAGAGATCAGCGCCACGACACTAGGCGCATCGGCCGAATATCAGGCCGCCGGCGGCGGTGTGCTTCAGCTCATCAGCAAGACAGGCACAAACCGGTTTCATGGCGACGTATCCGGCTACTGGTCACCGGATAAACTGACGAGCAAACCGACGCTGCTGCCGTGCGCGCGCTGCGCTCCGGGCGTCAAAACCGGTCTCAGATGGTACAAGTATCGCGACATGTCCGGCCACATTGGCGGTCCGATCCTCCGCGATCGATTGTGGTTCTTCGGCGGTTTGATTTATCGCGCGCGCTCCGGTTCGAGCCCGGGCGATCCGGAGCCGCCGGAAAATGAAAAGTTCCTCGACATGATCACCGACATCAACACGAAGGTGAACTGGAAGATCAACGACAGGTTGCAGTTCCAACAGTCGTTCTATGCGGAGATCTTCGGCACCGTGAATCCACAGTTCACTACTCCGATGCGTCCAATCGCGACGCTTCAGCATTCGCAGGGCAACGCCACCCTAGACGGCAACTGGGGGTCTCAGCTGACGTGGACGATCAGCAACCGGACCGTTTTTACGGCGCATTACAACATCACCCAGGGCGGATCGAATCGCATCGGATTCTTCGAGGATTTGACAACGCCTGCACACCGCGATCAAGTCACCGGCATTCAAAGCGGCAATTTCACTGCGACGCGATTCCGGCCGCGTCGCGACGAGGTCAGCGCGAAGGCGAACACGTATATTTCGCGTGCTCGTGTCAGCCACGACCTGTCGTACGGCGTGCAGATTTTCCGCAACAAGGACTACCGCGTCGACATCCAACCGGGCGGCGTGATCTATTTTGACCTCAATGGCCAACCCGATCAGGCGCAATTCGTCGGGCCCGACGTGCGGGGCGCAGTCAGCAAGGCGCAAGCTTTGTGGGGTGAAAACTCGATGACCATCGGCCGGTTTACTTTTAAATATGGAGGGCGCTTTGACCAAGTCCCGAAGTTCGATGGCCAATTCCACGAGATCGGAACACTGCCCGGACTTGGAAAGCTCGTCACGTGGAATACGTTTTCGCCGCGCGCCGGTCTGAACGTCCGGCTGACCAGCGACGGCAAGACGGTCTTGCGCGCAGTCGGCGGGCGATATTATTTGCCGCTCTTCCTGACCGACTTCGAGGTCCTGCATCCGGGGCGCGCACTGACCACAACGATGCGCTACGATCCCGCGACGGCGGCCTACACCACACTCGTCTCCGTCACCGATCCGCGCACACAGATTCGGATCGATCCCAACATGCAGGCCCCCTATACCGACCAGTTCGCGCTCGGTGCCGATCGTGAGGTCGCAAACAATCTGGCCATTGGTGTGAATGTCATCTACAAACGCAGCGCCAACCAACTCGGCTGGCGCGACATCGGCGGTACGTATGGTCAGCAGCAAGTGACGCTGGCGAATGGCCAGACACTCACCGTTCTTCCGTTGCTGAACCGGCCGGCGGACCGGATATTCCTTCGCACCAACCCTGCGGGATATGGAACGACGTACAGAGCCTTCATACTGACCGCGACCCGACGCTTTGCGAATCGATACCAGTTCACCGCCGGCTACACGCGGCAGCGGGCAACGGGTCTGGACTTGAGCTCCGGTAGCGCGGGGCAAGATCCGAATGACCTGATCAATGCGAAGGGCGGCCTGGGATCTCGCGACCGGCCGAACATGTTCTCATTGATGGGCTCATATGAAGTTCCGGGAATCGCGGTGCAGATCTCGGGAAATCTTACGGCGGTTTCAGGAACTGCCGTCGCTTCGACGGCACCGGTGCGGCTGCCACAAGGCACGCGGTCGATCAGCCTGGAAGCCGCCGGATCGAAGTACCGCACCGAAAGCGAGCAGTACATGCACGTGCGAATCACGAAGATTTTCTTTCGCGAGGGCCCGCGACGCCTCGAGCTTGCAGGCGAAACAAAAAATGCATTGCAGGAGCAGGGCGGCCCTGATATTCAAAGCACCGTTTTCAATGCACCTAACTTTCTACAGATGAATCTCAGACCTGAGCCGCGCCAGCTCCGGCTGTTTGCGCGTTGGTTTTTTTAAGGAGGGATCAGATGGCACTTTCTCGACGAGAAATGATCAGCATGATGGGCGGCGGCGCCGTTTACGCTGCTCAAAACGCTCCGGTACCAGTCACACGCCAGTTGCACACGGAGCTGAGTCCGAAGTGGATTCGCGTCAGGTTTGGCGGCGAGGTCATCGCCGACAGCCGGCGGGCGTTGATCATGCTGGGGCGCGGCACGCCGGCCTACTACTTTCCTAAGGAAGATGTGCGAATGGATCGCCTGACACCCACGAGTTACCGCACTCAGAACGAGACGCTCGGTGAAGCTTCCTGGTACATCGTGAAAGCCGGCCCGAAAGTGGCGGAAAACGCCGCATGGTCTTAT
>QHXA01000174.1:0-4649 GCA_003222755.1 Acidobacteriota bacterium | reverse complement strand
AAGATGGACGGATGGTACGAGGAAGGCGAAGAGGTGTTCGTTCATCCACACGATCCATATCACCGGATCGATGTGCTCCTGAGCACGAGACCGGTGAAAGTGGTCGTGGGTGACATGACAGTGGCGGAGTCGCAACGGCCGGTGATCCTGTTCGAAACAAACTTTCCAGCGCGGTACTACCTGCCGAAGGACGACGTCCGCCTCGATCTGGTGCGCCCGAGCGACACCATCACGCGTTGTCCTTACAAAGGCGAAGCGCGCTACTACTCTGTAGCGATCGGAGACAAGATGTTCAAGGATGTCATCTGGTACTACCGATATCCGACCACCGAGGCGAGTAAGATTGCCAACCATCTCGCGTTCTATACCGAGCAGACCGATGCGACCTTCGTCGACGCCAAGGAGTTGGCGAAACCTCAAAGGGGCCAACGAGGATAAACATGCTGAAATACCGACTGGCTGCGTTATGGCTGGGCCTGACCTTGGGTGCACTGCCTGCGGCGGCGCAGGAAAGGGTAATCCTCGATTCCGACTACACCACGATCGGAGACGACGGTCAGGTCGGCGTGATGGCGATGCAGCTCCACGCGCAGGGCGCAATCAACCTGCTCGGCATCACCGTCGTCGCCGGAAACAATTGGCTGCCGCAGGAAGTTTCAGACGCACTCAAGGCTGTTGAGCGAATGGGTCTGGCCAATACAGTGGGCGTGTATGCCGGGGCGCGCTATCCGCTTGTTCACGACTACAAGACGATGACCTACGAGCGTGATCTCTACAACGTCGGCGGGTCGTGGTTCAGGCGGCCCGAACCACCGGACGATCAACTCACGCCACCGCTCGATGGATTCGCAACGAAGGCAAAAGTACAGCCGCAGCATGCTGTGAATTTCATCATCGACACCGTAAAGAAGTATCCGCGTCAGGTGACGCTGCTCGTCATCGGCCCTGTGACGAACATCGCGCTCGCCATCCGCATGTCGCCCGAGATCGTTCCGCTCATCAAGCGCATCGTATACATGGGCGGAGCGTTCGAAGTGCGCGGCAATACCACACCGGCGGCCGAGATGAACGTGTGGTATGACGCGGAAGCCGCGCGCGCCGTGTTTCGTCAGCCGATCGAGCAAGTCTTCATTCCGCTCGACGTGACCAACACCGTGCAGGCGAACAAAACGATCTTCGACAAGGTCACCGCAAACAAGGATCACATCGTTTCGAAGCTTCTGCTGAATTCCGGTTTCGCGCGGTCTCTGCAGCAGAACCCAAAGGCGACCGCCAACATTTACGACACGCTCGCGCTGGCGTATCTCGTCGATCCGACATATGCGACCGAAGTCGTCGAAATGTGGGTCGATGTCGATACGAACTGGGGACCGAGCTACGGACACACGCTCGGGTATCGCGACACACAAAAGCCAGCTGCCAATCACCTGCAGAAACACAAGGTCGTCCTGCGCTTCGACAACGAGCGGTTCTTCAAACTGTATGTGGATCTGCTGACACGGCCCGTGCCAGTGTTGATGAAAAAGGAACTCCGCGGCACTTCCGCAGTTCAACTCAGAACCACTTTACAAGAGTTCGCCGTTATCTTGACAAAGCCGCGCCCATCGTAGCAGCGTATGGAAATTCGGCGGACCACCGCGTCTCAATTTTGTTGCGTCCCGACGCAGTCACATGGATGCACGGGCTGAACGCCCAGACTGTTATACGCAGATTCCGGAGGTTTATATGATCACTCGCAGAGTTCTTATGCAGAGCGCCACGAGTCTTCTTTTCGCTCAGGCGCTGAGATCTCAGGGCGCTGGTGGCGCCAAAGTTGTGTTCCAGCGCGATGTGCCGGACCTTACGTTGAAGAATTGGTCCGCCACTGCAGTGGAAGTTTCCTATGCGCCCGGGGAGAGTTCGGCTGCGCACCGCCATCCCGGAATTACCATTGCATATGTCCTCGAGGGCGAGATCCGTTCGAAAGTGGGGGACGAGCCTGAGAGAATTTACACAGCAGGTCAAATGTTCTTGGAAACGCCAGGGCAGCTTCATGCCGTTTCTGGCAATGCGAGTACGACGCGGTCGGCGAAGCTGCTAGCAATATTGCTCGCCGAAAAAGGAAAGCAACTCACCACTCCTGTTCAGGACTAGAAGACCTCTGCTGGGCCGAACAGACGGAGAGCGCCTGCCAACGCCTATCGTGCGGCAGGAACATCAATACACCCGCAACGAATTGGAATGGGTTAATGACTCAGTCGGCAGCCGGCGGTACTCTGAATATTATCGGAATCACAATATTGCCGGAGGAACGACAATCATTATGTCGAGAGAGCATCTTGCTACGTATTTAAATGACCATTTGGCAGGTTCTTTCATAGCTGTGGAGATATTGGAGCATCTCGAGAGCGAAGCCACAGATTTAATACAGGATTTAGGTGCGTTGAAAGCGGAAATCGAAGCGGATCGTCGGCAGCTTAAGGAGCTTCTGGATCGGCTCGGTATTTCTGAAAGTCGAGTTCGCAAAGTGACCAGTTGGATAGCGGAGCAGGTAACTGAAGCGAAGTTCGAGGCCGACGATGAATCCCGCGGGACCTTACGTCGCCTCGAAAGGCTCGAATCTCTGGCCCTTGGAATTGACGGCAAATCGGCATTGTGGCAGGCGCTTAAGGCCGCTGCCGAGCTTGCGCCCGAGCTTCGTCAAATGGACTATGAACAGTTGGTCCAACGCGCACAGCAACAGCGCAGTCGCGTGGAGATGTTGCGAGTTCAAGCCGCTCGAGTGGCTTTACCGCCACTTTCATGACCACCCTCACGGTTGAGAATGACGCCTACTATTCCGAACGCAGATGGTGAATACGCGTATCCGCCGCACGTGATCTCGCGCCACCATCGCGCCCGGCATCTAAAGATCGAGGCCGGGATCGTGATGCAGGCTGTGGCGAGGACCAGAAAGATTTCACGGGGTTTCATCGCGATTCTCCTCTAGCGGATGCTCGCGAGGTTTCCGTAAACTTCCCTGCCCCCGACGAGCGTTGCGAGTACTTTGATCTCCTTGATCTGGCCCAAGGGTACGGTCAGCACGATACCGATTCGAATGGATAATGACAGGTCGCATCGCCGTGAGAGGAATTTCCTTGTTGATGCGGTCGAGCGCGGCGATGGTGATGTCAATTGCTTTTCCGCCGGATGCCTGTATGTTCACGCCGAAATTTCGTGCCGGCGGCGCCAGCTCGATCCATTCACCCGGCTTCTTCGGCTTGCGGCGGCTGCCCCATCAACAACACGGGCGTCAAGCAAAGAAAAAGCGCAATCTTCTTCATGAGAGTTCTCCCTTCAACGATTATCCCGTTATGGTGATAGACAATACGAGTAAGATTGTGAACGATCCATTGCGGGATCAGAGACGATGTACCGCGCGCTGGGTTTGACGTAACTCCACAGCGGCACTCGCTGAATGGTGATTATGAGTATCAGCCGTATTGCCGGTTTTGCTTTTTGCTTTGGTTTGACGTCTGCTGCATTTGCTCAGCAGAAAAGTGAGTCCCAAACCAGTAAAGGACCTCCGCAAACACCCGCCGAAAGTACGACCGTGCGGTCTTCTCCTGGGGGAAATGTGGCAGGTTCCAAGCTCGTGCGGACCCGAACAGAATCTGGCGGCCGTGAAGTAGTTACAGAAGTCATTGAGTTGCCAGGAACAGACGGGAGATTTCAAGCCGCCACCAAGACCACTACAGAAACGATTGGAATGGGATCGGATTCCGTCAACAAACGGAATGTTTTCGGGAACGGTGCCCAAGGTCCGCTCTCATTGATTGAGACGAGTGAGTCTGATCAACAAAAGTTTCCGGACGGAACATCCCAGACAATAACAAACACTAGGGTTCCCGATTTAGGCGGCCGTCTTGGCCTGTCGTCCCGGCGGGTCGAGGAGATAAAGCCCGTAGGCCCGGATGTGCAGCAAAAGCTGACGACCCTCTATGTTCCCGGGACCGATCAGGCTTTAAGCGAAACCGAACGCGTTCAGGAAACACAGCGGCGGGTGGGGTCCAATCTGGTCCAAACTGACACCCAGCGTAATGTTCGCGATGCGAATGGAAAATGGCAAACGACTGAGGCGCGGAATAAGGAAGTGCGAAAGGTCGGCCCTGCTGAGGTTGTGGAAGAAGAAACGGTCCGGAGTCTGGATGGAGACGGAAAACTCACGTTAAGCGATAGAACGGTCACGCGACGATCCGGGACCAATGGTTCGGAACAAGAGGTTACCGATGTGTATTCCACCAATACTGCGGGACTGGCTCGAGCATCCGGCAGCCCTTTGGAACTAGATCATCGCGTCCGCGTCACAACCACGCCTGTGGCGAATGGTGGAAGCCAAACCATTACTGAAACTGAAGCGCGGAACCCGAGCGTTACAAACGGTCCAATCCAGGTCGTCGCACGGACAGTTGAAACTGTACGGCAAATTGGTTCGGATCGATGGGAAACGCAGCGGCAAACCTTCGCGTTGGATGGAAATGGACGGTTGGTGCTCACTACCGATGTGAAGGAAGAATCCAGAGGAAAATAATCCTCCAGCGATTTCTTTGCAAAGCGCCGCTCTACCGAATTCATCGGATTGTGTCAGTTTCTGGTCGCTCGTCTTCATCCTTTGAGGGTCGCGCGAGCCA
>QHXA01000173.1 GCA_003222755.1 Acidobacteriota bacterium | reverse complement strand
CCGAGCTCAACAGGATATCGAGCCATCTGTTGTGGCTCGGAACGCACGCGCTCGACATCGGCGCCATGACGGTGTTCCTGTACGCGTTTCGCGAACGGGAAGAAATCCTGAAGATATTCGAAAACTACTGCGGCGCGCGTCTGACAACGCATATGTTTCGCATCGGTGGAACGCAATACGAAATCTACGACGGTTTCCAAGACCAGGTGCGAGCGTTCGTCAGGGACTTTCCAAAGCACGTCGACGAGTACGAAACACTGCTCACGGAAAACCGAATTTGGATCGGCCGCACGCGCGGTGTCGGAGTCATTTCCGCTAAGGACGCGATTGACCTCGGAGTGACCGGCCCTACGCTTCGCGGTTCTGGCGTTGAATGGGATCTGCGGAAAGCGAAGCCGTACGCTGCGTACAAGGATTTCGAGTTCGATATTCCGGTCGGCGAGACGGGCGATACTTACGATCGATACATGGTCCGCATCGAAGAGATGCGCCAGTCCGCGCGCATCGTGGCGCAGGCGATCGAGAAGATCCCTGATGGACCGATCATGGCCACAATTACCAAGATCATCAAACCACCCGTCGGCGATGTCTACCATTCAATTGAAGCGCCAAAAGGGGAGTTGGGCTATTACATCGTCAGCGACGGCAGCACGCAGGCGTACCGCGCGCGGGTGAGACCTCCTTCTTTTGTGAACCTGCAGGCGCTCAAGAAGATGGTTGCCGGACATATGGTGGCTGATGTGGTCGCCATCATCGGAACGCTGGACATCGTGCTCGGTGAGATAGACAGGTAAATGGACTTCGCAATCAACTACATTCTGATCCCTCTAATCAAGATCGCTCTCATATTGGCTGTCCTGCCGTTGTTGGTCGCGGCCCTGACGCTGGCTGAGAGAAAAGTCATCGCATTCATGCAAGTCCGGCTCGGACCGATGCGTGTGGGGCCGTGGGGATTGCTTCAGCCAATCGCAGACCCGATCAAATTGCTGTTGAAAGAAGACATCATTCCAGAACGCGCCGATCGATGGATTTTCACGCTGGCGCCGATCATTTGCTTGATTCCTGCGTTCATAGTCCTGGCAGTGATTCCGATTGGCCCGACGATCACCATCTTCGGAAAGCCGATCAGCCTTTATGTAACCGATCTGAACATCGGCGTGCTGTACGTTCTGTCGATTTCGTCGGTTGGTGTGCTGGGCATCATTCTGGGAGGATGGGCTTCCAACAGCAAATATCCCTTGCTTGGCGCTCTCCGCTCTGCCGCACAGATGGTGAGCTACGAAGTCGCTCTCGGGTTTTCAATCATGGGTGTTCTGATGCTGGCGGGTTCGCTGAGCCTTGTGAATATTGTTGAGGCTCAGAAGAATGCCCACTTCTGGTATGTGTTCCTGCAGCCGATCGGTTTCATCCTGTTCTTCATCTGCGGCGTGGCCGAAACTAACCGGGCCCCGTTCGATTTACCCGAAGCCGAATCGGAACTTGTCGCGGGATTCCACACCGAGTACAGCGGTTTCAGATTCTCCCTGTTCTTCCTCGCCGAATATGCCAACATGATTACAGTGTCAGCGATGGCGGTAACGCTGTTTTGGGGCGGCTGGCTGCGGCCTTTTCCGAACGTTTCGGCGCTCGCATTCCTGGACGTGATTCCATCGGTTCTGTGGTTTGCCGCTAAAGTGATCGTCTTCCTTTATTTTTACCTGTGGTTCCGCGCCAGTTGGCCTCGGTATCGGTATGACCAACTGATGAAATTGGGATGGCAATTCCTCCTGCCGCTTTCCATGGCGAACGTCATCGTGACCGCGATTCTTGTGCTCGTATTAGGTAAAGGATAAACAGATGAAGGTCAAACGTCCGGAACTCAACTTCATTAAAAAAATATTCTTGGTCGACTTGATCAAAGGACTGCTGCTAACGTTCTCGTATCAACGTCCCTCAAAGAATTACACCGAACAATACCCAAAGGTCCGGCCGAAGGTTGCGGAGCGCTTCCGCGGCGCGCCCAGATTGAACAACGATCCTGAAACGGGCGAAACGCTCTGCATTGCGTGTAACCTTTGCGCGCTCGCATGTCCGGAGCACTGCATTGAAGTGGGTTGGGAGCGCAATCAAGCCAGTAAGAAAGTGCTCACAACTTACATTTTCGACATTTCGCGCTGCATGTTCTGCGGCCTTTGCGAAGATGCGTGCCCGACACCAGCCCTGGAACTGACGCAGGACTTTGAGTTGAGTATGTATGACCGGCGCAACATGAAATGGGATCGGCAGAAGCTCGAAGACGGCAATCAGCCGGTGGTGTACACGAAATGAGGCCACAAAAAGGCACAAAACGCACAAGAACTCCCTTTTGTGTCTTTTGTGCCTTTTTGTGGCAAACATCTGGTTCACGATGCTAGAACTTGTCCTCTTTTACATTTTCGCGACGATTGCCGTGGTTTCGGCGATTCTCGTCGTCACGCAGCAGAACGTCGTGCACAGCGCAGCGTTTCTCGGCGCAACATTGTTTGCTGTCGCGGGAATTTTCCTGACTCTTCACGCGGAATTTCTCGCCGGCGTTCAGGTGATCGTTTATGTTGGCGGAATCCTGGTGCTGTTCGTTTTCGTCATCATGCTGATTTCGGTGGAGCGCGCACAGCACGAACGGCAATACAACCGGCAATGGACGATCGCGGTGGTCACTTCGGCAATCCTGATCGGCGAGATTGGGTACGGCTTATATCGAGGCAAGGACACTTTCGTGTTGCCGCCGGCCGTCATTCCTCCGGCCGTGCCGGCAAGCGGAAATTCGGAACTGGTGGGCACAGCGCTTTACACCTCGTACCTGTTGCCTTTCGAGATTGCGTCTATCTTGCTGCTGGTCGCCATTGTCGGGGCCGTCGTGCTGTCCAAGCGACGAACGGCGGCGGAAGAATAATTCAATATGGTTACGACCTTCCATTACTTGCTGCTGGGCGCGGCACTGTTCACGATCGGTGTGATCGGCGTCCTGACTCGCCGGAACATCATGATCATCCTCATGTCGATCGAGTTGATGATGAACGCCGTGAATATCAATCTGATCGCGTTTTCCGATCGACTGCAGCAGGTGACCGGTCAGGTGTTCGCTATATTTGTCATCACAGTGGCTGCAGCAGAGGCCGCCGTCGGTCTCGGGATCGTCATCGCGATGTTCAAGAACAAAGAAACAATGAACATTAATGAAATCGATCTGATGAAGTGGTGAACAAGGATATGGCCACAAAAAGGCACAAAATTCACAAGATCGTGCCTTTTGTGGCTCGATGTCTGGACTGAATAAATGAACTTTCTAGACCTGATCTGGCTCATCCCACTTTTTCCCGCCGTTGGATTTGTCATTAATGGACTCGCCGGGAAGCGCCTGTCCAAGACTGCAGTCGGCGTGATTGCGTGCGGCGCAGTTCTGATTTCATTCATCTTGTCCGCGGGCGCCGTGTACCAGCTTCTGCAGCTGGCTCCGGAGCAACGCTCTCACACTGTGAAGTTATATGAATGGATCAATGCCGGACCGGCGCACACGGCAGAAGGCCCCTTGGCGCGATTCTCGGTGGATTGGGCCTTTCTGCTCGATCCGCTCTCGGCCATCATGATCCTGGTTGTGACGGGCGTCGGCTTCCTCATTCATGTTTATTCGACCGGCTACATGTACGAGGAAGACGGCTACTACCGGTTCTTCGCATATCTAAATCTCTTCATGTTCTCGATGCTCATGCTGGTTCTTGGAAACAACTACCTGATGATGTTCATCGGATGGGAGGGCGTGGGCTTATGTTCGTACCTGTTGATCGGGTACTACTTCCATAAAAAGAGCGCAGGCGATGCCGCGAAAAAGGCGTTCATCGTGAACCGCGTCGGAGATTGGGGTCTCTCGATTGGTGTCATGCTGATCTTTGTGACCTTCGGGAGTCTTGACTTCAAGGTTGTCGGCGAGAAAATTCGCGAAGGTGTGATGTCCGGTGCGTTCCGTGTGAGCGATCCGATTTTCATCGCAATCGCTGTAGCGCTTTTTATCGGCGCAACGGGCAAGTCCGCCCAGATTCCCCTCTACACCTGGTTGCCGGACGCGATGGAAGGTCCAACGCCCGTGAGCGCTTTGATTCACGCCGCGACGATGGTCACCGCCGGCGTGTACATGGTGGCGCGCAGCAACTTCATCTATCAGATGGCGCCGCAAGCAATGACGGTCGTTGCAGTCATCGGCGCATTGACTGCATTCTTTGCTGCATCAATCGCACTCGTACAAAACGATATCAAACGTGTTCTGGCGTACTCCACGGTGAGCCAGCTCGGCTACATGTTTCTCGCGCTCGGTGTCGGTGCATTTGCCGCCGGCATCTTCCACTTGATGACGCATGCATTCTTCAAGGCGCTCCTGTTCCTTGGTTCGGGCAGCGTCATTCATGCGGTGCATCACGAGCAGGACATGCGCAAGATGGGAGCGTTGAAAAATAAAATTCCAGTCACGTTCTGGACGATGTTCGTCGGCACTCTGGCGATTGCTGGCACGCCAGGTCTGGCGGGCTTCTTCTCGAAGGATGAAATTCTCTGGAAGGCGTTTTCCAGTAAACAGGGCCACGTCCTGTTGTGGTTGCTTGGCGCTTGCGTCGCAGGAATGACGGCTTTCTACATGTTCCGGCTGCTGTTCATGACCTTCTATGGGCAATCGAGGGTCGACCATCATACGGAACAGCACATCCACGAATCGCCGAGACCAATGACTGTGCCTCTGATTATCCTGGCGATCGGATCGGTTGTGGCCGGTTACGTCGGCTTCCCGGCATGGCTCGGCGGTACGAATGCATTTGAGCATTTTCTCGAGCCTGTGTTCGAGCCACTGCCGATCCTGCACGGACCCGAACTCGCGTACAGCCCTCTCGCTGAAGCCGGAATGGCGGCCGTATCCGTAGCGATAGCGCTGATCGGATTCAGCCTCGCCTATTTCAAATACGGCAAGCGCAGTTGGGAAGAGCAGCGCGAGATTCGACAATACGGGCGGGCGTATCCGGTATTGCTTAATAAGTGGTACGTCGATGAGCTCTATGATGCTCTGTTTGTCAACCGCGCCAAGGGCGCCGGCATCAATTTGTGGAAATTCGATGCGCAAGTCGTGGATGGGGTCGTGAATGGTTCTGCATTGGGCACAGTGAAGAGCGCGGTCGGTTCCGATTGGTGGGATCGCTGGATCGTCGACGGCCTCGTGCGATTTATCGGCGGCTTTATTAAGACCGTGAGCTGGCCCGTACGCCTTATCCAAACGGGATACGTTCAAAACTACGCCTTGGTCATGGTGCTCGGCGTCTTGATCTTTATCGGTTACGTCTTGTGGGGGACTCCGTAATGGATTTCTTTCGACAACATATTCTGACGATCGTTACCTTCTGTCCACTGGCAGGGATGATCGTTCTCCTATTCTTTAATAAGGAGAATAAAACCCTGATTCGCTGGTGGGCGAATCTGGTCATGATCGCTGGTTTCATTGTGTCGCTGCCGCTCTGGTTCTGGTTTGATCGGACCAATTCTGATCAGATGCAGTTTGTGGAAAACGTGCAGTGGGTCCGGACGCTCGGCGCGAATTATCACATGGGCATCGATGGCATTTCGCTGCTGCTTGTGCTGCTGACGACGCTGCTCGGACCACTCGCCGT
>QHXA01000907.1:3259-3746 GCA_003222755.1 Acidobacteriota bacterium | reverse complement strand
AGGTGATCTCGCAATTCCAGGTCGGTCCTCTCTTCACGCCCATCGTCGTCAGTAAGCCCGACGGACCGTATGGGACGATTCTCACCACGGGCGTGACGAATTGGCCCGGCGGTTCGTATGATCCGGAAAGCCACATCCTGTACGTTCATGCGTCCACCGGAATGATCTCCAATGGACTTGTACCTGGAGACCCGAAGAGAACCGAGTTCGCCTGGGTGGGCGGAAATATGGCGCCTCCCGGTGCGGCCACCGCATTACGTGTTCAGGGCTTGCCTTTGGTGAAGCCTCCGTACGGCAGTATCGTCGCAATCGATATGAATGAGGGCGAAATCCTCTGGAGGATTGCTAATGCCGAGACGCCGGATAATATCCGCAACCATCCGGCTCTGAAAGGCGTCAACATTCCGCGCACTGGCCGTCAAGCCAACACGATTGGTCTTCTCGTAACGAAGACACTGTTGATTGCCGGCGAGCCCGGCACCTTCAC
>QHXA01000907.1:2552-3106 GCA_003222755.1 Acidobacteriota bacterium | reverse complement strand
TCGTCGCGATCGGCGGCCAGGGTTATGGAGCCGAATTGCTCGCGTTTAGATTGCGGTGATTGTAGGGGCGGTCTATGACTGCCCATTGTGTTGCACTCCGAAATGAAACAAAGCACTGACAGATTCCTCACCACGCACACGGGTAGTCTTCCCCGTCCGGACGATCTCGTTCGAATGATGTTCGCGAAGGAAGAAGGTGTGCCGGTAGAAAACGAAGCATTAACTTCGCGTATCCGCTCTGCAATTGCGGAGGTGGTTCAGAAGCAGGCGGCTGCCGGCATCGATGTCATCAATGATGGCGAGATGGGAAAGCCGAGTTACGCAACCTATGTCAAAGATCGGCTGAATGGCTTCGGCAGCGCAAGCATGCCCGTGACGAGCTATCAGGACTTGATTCACTTTCCCGAACTGTCGAAACGCGTGTTCGGCGATCCCGGCCGCTCGCGGCGCAAGACACCCGGTTGCAATGGTCCAATCAGCATTCGTGATCCGAAGGCGGCCGCGATGGACGCTGAATCTCTGAAGGGCGCGCTCAATGGCGTGAAGCACGAAGA
>QHXA01000907.1:1927-2491 GCA_003222755.1 Acidobacteriota bacterium | reverse complement strand
CTGTTTGCGATCGCCGACGCGATCCGTGAGGAATATGAGGCGATCGCGAGGGCCGGTTTCATCGTACAGGTCGATTGTCCGGACCTCGCAATGGGCAGGCACATTCAATTCGCAGATCTGTCTATTCCGCAATTCCGAGAGATGGCCCAGCTCCACATCGAAGCCTTGAATCATGCGCTCGGGAATGTTCCGCCGGACCGGTCACGTATTCACTTGTGTTGGGGAAACTATGAAGGGCCGCACCATTGTGACGTTCCTCTGCGCGAGATCATTGAAGTCGTTTTCGAAGCGCGCCCGAATGGAATTTCCTTTGAGGCCGCGAATCCGCGGCATGCGCATGAATGGACGGTTTTTAAGGAAGTGAAGCTGCCGAAGGGAAAGATCCTCATACCGGGAGTGATCGAATCGAAGACCAATTACGTCGAGCATCCGGAACTCGTCGCGCAGCGGATCAACCGGTATGCGGAACTGGTCGGGCGCGAGAACGTCATCGCCGGGACGGACTGCGGATTTAGCACCTGGGTCGGCCAAGCAGCGGTCGATCCCGGGGTGGTGTGGCTCAAA
>QHXA01000907.1:0-1855 GCA_003222755.1 Acidobacteriota bacterium | reverse complement strand
CGCGGGCTAACGTCGAGTCAATATTTATGGACAAGATATTACGGGCAATACTGACCAGCCGCGTTTATGAGGTCGCCAGGGAAACATCGCTGGATATTGCCTCTCGTCTATCGAAGCGGCTCGAGAACACGATTTGGCTCAAGCGGGAAGATCAACAACCGGTCTTTAGCTTCAAACTTCGTGGAGCGTACAACCGGATTGCCCGCCTTTCACAGGCTGAGCGTGCCGTCGGCGTCATTACTGCCAGCGCAGGAAACCACGCGCAGGGGGTCGCGCTTTCGGCGAAGCACCTGGGCATACGCGCGGTGATCGTCATGCCGAAGACGACTCCCGACATCAAAGTAGAAGCGGTGAAAGCCCTCGATGCGGAGGTTGTACTTGCCGGCGATCATTACTCCGAAGCACAAGCTCATTGCGACCGGCTGGTGGAAGAGACGGGAATGACCTTCGTTCATCCTCCACTGGTGATTGCCGGGCAAGGCACGATTGCCGATGAGATTGTGCGCCAACATCCCCGGGATCTCGCAGCGATCTTCGTTCCGGTGGGTGGCGGCGGCCTGATTGCCGGCATTGGTGCATACGTGAAGTTGGTCATGCCTGACGTCGCAGTTATCGGTGTCGAACCGGTCGACTCGGACGCAATGAAACAGGCGTTGAAAGCGGGCGCGCCGGTGAGCCTCGAAAATCCGGGCTTATTTGCGGATGGTGTGGCGGTCCGGCAAGTCGGTCGTCACACATTCCCCATCGTGCAATCCACCGTATCGGACATCGTGACCGTCAATAACGATGAAATCTGTGGAGCGATCAAAGACATCTTCGATGACACCCGCACAATCGTCGAACCCGCAGGGGCGCTTGCCGTCGCTGGATTAAAGGCATACATCGAGCGGACCGGCGTGCGCGGAAAACACTACGTTGCATTGCTCAGCGGCGCGAACATGAATTTCGATCGGCTGCGATTCGTTGCAGAACGAGCGGAGCTTGGCGAGTCGCGAGAAGCGTTGTTTGCCGTCACGATTCCGGAAAGACCCGGATCTTTTCGTCAGTTTTGCGCTGCTCTGGGGCGCCGCGTGATCACCGAATTTAATTACCGGCTCAATGATCGCCAGCACGCGAACGTGTTTGTGGGCCTCAGTGTCGGCGGCCGGGAGGATGCCAGCAGAGTTCAGGCCGAACTTCTGCGGCTAGGCTATGAAACCACCGATCTCACCGACAACGAATTGGCAAAGCTGCACGTGCGCTATATGGTCGGGGGGCATGCACGAGACGTGAAGCGGGAACGCTTGTGCCGCTTCGAATTTCCTGAACGGCCGGGCGCGTTGCTTCAGTTCCTGGACACGCTGGGCGGCAGATGGAACATCAGCCTCTTCCATTATCGGAACCACGGCTCCGACTTCGGCCGAGTTCTGGCCGCGATGGAAGTTCCGCCTAATGAAGATCAGGCGTTCGAACGGTTTCTAACGGACTTGGGATATTTGTATCAGATCGAGGACGGTAACGACGCGTACAATCGGTTCCTGCAGCCGGTGAAGATTTAGCCACAAAAAAGCACAAAATTCACAAACGTTCTTGTGTGTTTTGTCCCTTTTTGTGGCCTACTTCTGTACCTCTTCTTTTTTCTCTTCTTTTTTCTCTTCTTGCTTTTCTTCTTTGGGTGCCGGCTCGCTTATCGCGCCCTTGAAGTCGCGGATCGCTTTGCCGAGGCCGGCGCCGAGATCTGGTAGTTTTTTCGGCCCAAAGATCAATAACGCGATGATGCCGATGATGATTAGTTCGGGAAGCCCGAGTTGGCCCATACGATCTCCTTAGGAGACCTACACTATCACATGTTGTGTTGCGGGGGACGTTTGGGCTT
>QHXA01000172.1:16931-17429 GCA_003222755.1 Acidobacteriota bacterium | reverse complement strand
TCATGGAAACCGTGATCCGGTCCGGCGGCCCCTCTTTTTTATCCGCCTTTGAACCTTTAGGCGTCGGTACAGACAAATAGCGCACACTGACACTATTGCCGAGCGGAAACTTGCCATAGTGCGGCAGTTTGGCTTCAGCCGCCTGCCGGGCAGCTTCCGCCTCCGCAGCAGCATCAGCAGCGCGGTCTTTCTCGGTAATTCTCAACGTTTCCCTGTTGATCTTGATGTCCTGAATCAGGGCTGTCCTCTCCTGTTCCGCACCATTCAAGTAAAGAATTCCGACATCCTTGATATTCGACATCTTCTCCAACGGATTTTGCGGCATCGCCAAAAAATTGGCGGTTTTTCCAACGGCGATGACACCGACATCGTTCAGACCCAGAATTGCGGCAGGTACGGACGTCGCAGCTTTGATGACATCCATCGGCGGCATACCGGCATCGGCCATGGCAATCATTTCGCGAAGCTCGAAATAGCCCGGATATGTATCCGCCGCGC
>QHXA01000172.1:8464-16856 GCA_003222755.1 Acidobacteriota bacterium | reverse complement strand
GCCGTCGCATATTGCTGCCTGAGATCACCAAGTTCGGAAAGCCTCTTGAATTTATTGACCGAGACGGGATCCGCGAGGTATCCGAGAAGTTGTGGAGGATAAACCTCTCGCATCGTCTGTTCGCCTAACCAATTCGGCCTATCCGCATATACGAACTTCGCTTCAGCGGCAGTCAAGGCTGGAGCAAGAAAGACGTTCTTCTCCTTCATAGCGGCAATCAGGGCGTCATCGACCTCGCGATCGCGAATGCTGCTGACCAGACCGTTTACTCCGGCCTTCACCAACTCTTTCGCATCATTCAGGTCGAACACTTCTGAAACGACTTTCAGGTTGTGCTTATGCGCTTCTTCGATTGCGGCAGTGTACGCGTCGGCTTTGAGCTTTGGCCCCTTACCGTTGCCATCGTCCATCCATAGCTTAATTGCGTCAACTTTTTCGTCTGCCAGTTCCGCTATGGTCTTCTTCGCGTCGGCTGCTCCGCCTACCTGAATCGTGATATCCGCTAAAGGCTGAGGACCGCCGCCTTTCGCCGCGATGCCTTGTCCCGCCGTGAATAGCCGCGCGCCCTTAATCTTGCCTTGACGCAGTTCGTCACGCACAGAAAATGCGAGATCGCCCGAATCGGTTCCCGCAGTCAAGACGGCCATCACTCCATAGTAGGCATACCGGCTGAGATCGGCCGTAAGAGAGTCGCGGTTGTAGTTCTTCGGCCCATACTGGGCGCCATTGTTCATGCCGGGTTGAGCCTGGAGATTTGCAAACACAGGAGTCACCGTGCGTCCGGTTAGCTCAATACGGGCGGAACCTTTTGGTGCGTTCAGCTCACGTCTTTTTTCGATAGCGGTGAATTTTCCGTTGATGACGATAAAACTCATATCCTCCATCGCCGGACTGCCGTCTCCAGGAATGATCCGCGCGCCAAAGAAGTACGAGACATCCGAAGATGACGCCGCTTTCCCGTTAACGTCCTTTCCCGTCTCGGACTCGCAGCCGGCAAGCAAAACCATCAACATCATTGCAGCCAGCGATTTCGCACAAGGTTTCATCGAAGAGAACTCCTTAAAACATAGATGACAACTCGGGGCGGAATTTTAGCACAGGCTAGCGTGTTTGAACGGACTTACGCGGAGTAAAGCTGGTCGATGGCCGTCTCGTACTTGGTTTCAATCGCGGTCCGGCGGACTTTCATTGTGGGAGTCAGCTCCCCGCCATCGATACTGAACTCGTCTTCGAGGAAGGCGATCTTCCGGATTTTCTCAAAACCCGACAGGTCCTCGGTGTGCCGCTCGATCTCTGTCATTGACAGATCGTATATCTCCGGTTTGTCAATGAGTTCGTGAGGATCTTCGAATTCAATGTTATGCCCGCGAGCATATGCGGCGAGCGCGTCATAATTGGGTACGATCAATGCTGAAATGAAATTTCTGCGATCCCCGATTACGACGACATTGTCGAAATACGGAATCAGCTTAAGCCGATTCTCGATTGGCTGGGGGGCCACGTTCTTGCCACTCGACATCACGATTAGGTCCTTCTTGCGACCGGTGATCTTGAGGAATCCATCCGGGTCAAGCTCTCCGATATCTCCTGTATGAAACCACCCGCCCGCAAGCGCCTCTGCCGTTTCTTGCTCCATGCGGTAGTAGCCTTTCATGATGTTCGAACCGCGCACGAGAATCTCTCCGTCTTCGGCAATCCGGATTTCCTGGTCGCCGACGACGCGGCCGACGGTACCAAGGCGCGTCATACCAGGTCCGTTCAAAGTGATCACGGGCGAAGTTTCAGATAGGCCATAGCCTTCGTAGATGGGCAGTCCGATAGCCCAAAAGAATTCCGCAATGTCGTGTTCCAAAGCGGCGCCGCCGGAGATGAAGAACCGTATCCGGCCGCCAAGGCCAGCGCGAATTTTTTGAAACACGACGCGATCCGCAGCCCGATAGGCAACAGACGCCTGGCCCGTTCGTACCTGGTCCTTGCCGATGCTTACAGCCTTTTCGAAAATTGTGCGGGCGACCAACGAACAAAGCGATACTTCGGACAGAATGTGTCCATGTATTTTTTCGAAGAAGCGCGGCACACCCGCTGCGAATGTGGGGCGAACTCGAAGCATGTCCTGAGCGACCGATAATGTGCTTTCCGGATACGCTGTCGTCGCGCCCGCGAACATCGAGGCGTAATCTACGTGCCGTTGGAAAATGTGTGAAAGCGGCAGAAACGAGAGGCTAACGTCGCCGGATTCCACCAGCAGTCTTTCGCTTGTGGCGACCACGTTCGAGACCAGGTTGCGGTGCGTGAGCATTGCACCTTTGGGAACCCCCGTGGTACCGGAAGTATAGATAATCGTCGCCACATCGTCGGGTCCAATAGCCAGACCCATGCGGCGAAACTCGCCGGGGAAGCCGTAGCTTGATTGCCTCCCGATTTCGTATAGCGCATCGAGCCGCATCACTTCCGCTGGGTACGTGCCCGGTTCAAAAGCAATCACGGAACGGATCTTTAGCCTGCTCGCCGCTGGTAATACCCTCGTCAATAACTCCGGCGTAGAGACAAAAACCAATGCCGGTTCGGAATTCCGTAACAACTCTTCAATTTGTGCCATCGAAAGTGTGGGATAGATCGGAACCGTCGTGGCGCCGGCACAAAGGGCAGCATAGTCGGCAATCGCCCATTCCAGACGGTTTTCTGAAAGTATGACGACGCGGTCGCCAGGCTTTATTTCCAGCGTGCGGAGCGCAAAAAAGAGTTCCTCCACACGCAGCAGGAACTCGTCGGTCGATACGTTAATCCACTGACCATTCCTCTTGAATTTGAATGCGTCTGCCTTGCGGTATTGGCCTCCGCAATACAGCAGCAAACCGGGAATAGTGGAAATCGCTACAGCTGGCGACGCTTCGCCAGTACTTACCAATATTCCCGAATCTTCATTTAACATGTTTGCATCGACTTTAGACGGCCAGAAAACGGAGCGCCTCTTGTCCGCCAACAAAAGAACCCCACTTTACGCCGTGCACAAAGCGCTGCGTGCACGAATGATTCCATTCAGTGGCTGGGAAATGCCGGTCGAATATAGCGGCATTACCAAAGAACATGTCGCTGTGCGAACTGCGGCTGGATTATTTGATGTCAGCCACATGGGCGAATTTGATATCCGAGGCCCGGAGGCGTTGGACCTCATCCGGCACGTCACGACCAACGATGCCGCGAACCTAGTTGATGGACAGGCCCAATATTCCGCGATGGCTTACCCGCACGGCACTGTCGTGGACGATCTTCTCGTTTATCGACACCACGCGGAACATTTCATGCTGGTTGTGAATGCGGCAAACATTGAAAAAGATTTTGAATGGATCAACTCCCACAATCGAGTCGATGCCACTGTTGAGAACGTAAGCGCTGATATAGCCCTAGTCGCTTTACAGGGTCCGAAGACCATCGACATTCTTCAGCCGCTAACCAAAGTTCAGCTTCGCGACCTTGCCCACTATCACTTCGCGCGCGGGAGTGTTTTGAACGCGGATGCAATTGTTTCCCGCACCGGCTACACTGGTGAAGATGGATTTGAGCTTTACCTCTCGGCTAACGAATCCGAGCTCGTTTGGAATGGCATATTCGAAGCGGGCGCCTCATTTGGTCTAGTTCCTGCGGGCCTGGGCGCGCGAAACACGCTTCGACTCGAGGCCAAATACCTCCTTTACGGTAACGACATGGATGGAACGACGACATTGCTCGAAGCGGGACTCGGGTGGATTGTGAAGTTTGAAAAACCGGACTTCATTGGCCGCGACGCGTTACTGAAGCAGAAACAAGAGGGCGTCAAACGCAGGCTGGTGGGCTTTGAGATGCTGGGTAAAGACATCGCGCGAGACAATTATCCGGTGTTTGTCCATGGGCGTGAGGTTGGTCACGTGACCAGTGGAGCGCCTTCGATCACCTTAAAGAAAAACATCGGCCTTGCATACCTGCCCGCAGAACATGCCTCAATCGGCACGACGTTTCACGTTGCCGTGCGGAGTAAGTTGGCGGAAGCGCGGGTCGTACGAACCCCATTCTATAAACGCGAGGACCATCAATGACTCCAGATGATCTGCTTTTCACAAAAGAACACGAGTGGCTGCGGATTGTAGGCGAAGCAGGCACCATCGGCATCAGCGACCATGCTCAAAAGGAACTCGGTGATATCGTGTACGTCGAATTGCCAAAACCCGGAATGAAATTCAACTCCGGCGAGCCGTTTGGAAGCGTCGAATCCGTGAAAGCCGTATCGGAGTTGTTTATTCCCGTGTCCGGCGAGGTGATCGAAATCAATGAAGATCTCGGCGCTGCGCCCGAAAAGATCAATGAAGACCCTTACGGGGCAGGATGGATGATTCGGATTCGCCTCTCGAACACGGACGAAACCGGGGACCTCATGTCGGCTGAGGAATACGACGAGTACATACAAGAGGCAGCAGAATAAACGACGGCTGAAGATACCCGCGGCTACGCCCCGGATCATTTCGAATGCGATACATCCCGAACTCGGAAACCGATCGGAAGCAAATGCTCGCCGAAATCGGCGCGGATTCGATCGAGCGGCTTTTTTCGGACATCCCTGAAAACGTCCGACTTCGACGGCTCCTCAACCTGCCGAAAGCGCTCACGGAACCCGAACTACTCGACTACTTCCACGCCAGAGCTGCTGAAGTTTCCGGTCGCGGAACACCATTCATCGGCGCAGGCATCTATCGCCATCACATCCCCATCATTATTGATGCGCTGATTTCACGATCGGAGTTCTATACGGCCTACACCCCGTATCAAGCCGAAATTGCACAGGGCACCTTGCAGGCAATCTTCGAATTTCAAACGTACATCGCCCAGCTCACTGGCATGGACGTTGCGAACGCGTCGCTGTACGACGGGAGCACTGGATTAGCGGAGGCCGTGCTCATGGCCCAACGCATCAGCAAGAAGCACAAATTTCTGATTGCCCGGACAGTCCATCCCGAATATCGGGCGGTGGTCGACACGTATGCGAAGAATCTCGGTATTCACGTTGAGCTAATTGAGTACGCGCCAGACGGCCGCGTTGATATGGACCGGTTAGAGCGGCAGATCGGGCAAGATGTGGCTGCAGTCGTCGTGCAATCGCCAAATTTTTTCGGAACCATCGAGCACACGCATGACATATCGGAGTTGGCCCATAGCCGAGGCGCGCTTTCGATTGTGAATGTTTGTGAAGCCATCGCGCTCGGCATCCTGAAACCTCCTGGCGAAGATGCGTCCGAACATCGGAGGGCCGACATCGTTGTCGGTGAAGCACAATCTTTCGGAGTGCCGCCGAGTTTCGGCGGACCGCATGTCGGGTTTCTTGCAACCCGCGAGCGATACATCCGGCAAATGCCCGGCCGACTTGTTGGTTTGGGCAGGGATTATTCGGGAAGACCGGCATTTGTGCTGACACTCTCGACGCGGGAACAACACATCCGGCGCGAGAAAGCGACCTCGAACATTTGTACCAATCAATCGCTTTGCGCGCTCATGGCAACGATCTATCTGGCTACCGTCGGGCCGAAGGGCCTGCGTGAAATCTGCGAACACAATATCTTGAAAGCGGATTACGCGGCTAACGAGATCAGGAATCGCACCAGGCACCGTTTGATATTTTCCGCGCCACGGTTCAACGAATTCGTGCTGAAAGTACAAGGACAATGTTCCTTTGGCCTTTCCCTGTCGCGCTTCTATCCGGAGCTCGGCAACGCCTTCCTGCTTTGCGTAACCGAAACTGCGCGCCGGCACGAGATTGACGCAATGGTGCAAAGGCTCGCGATCACGAGCGCACCTCGACTCACATGTCGCTCAACGAGCGTGTTGTGTTTGAAGAAGGCTCGCCTGGTCGCCGCGCGTTCGATTTGCCGGCATTGGACGTTCCAGCGAAACCTGTGAGCGAGATCCTCGATGCAAACCTGTTGCGTGAAGACCTTCCCGGCATGTCCGAATTGAGCGAGGTGGACGTCGTTCGTCACTTTACGCGACTCTCGACGTGGAACTATCACATCGATCTCGGCCTGTACCCGCTCGGTTCATGCACGATGAAATACAACCCGAAGATCAATGAACGCATTGCACGACTTCAAGGCTTCACCCTGGCGCACCCGTACTTGCCCGCGGCAGATATTCAAGGTGCGCTCGAAATCCAGAAGGCTCTTGAAACGTGTCTAGCCGAGATCAGCGGCATGGATGCTGTTACCCTACAGCCGGCGGCCGGCGCGCATGGTGAACTGACTGGTATTCTGATGATTCGCGCATACCACGAGTCACGTGGACATCCTCGAAAGAAGATCCTTATTCCCGATTCCGCTCACGGCACCAACCCGGCAAGCGCGGCGATTTCCGGTTACGTGATTGAGACTGTTCCATCGAACATACGAGGTACGGTCGATCTCGGCCGGCTTGCGGCTTCTGTTAATGAGGATGTTGCGGCAATCATGATTACCAATCCGAACACGCTTGGCATTTTTGAAAGTGACATCGCCAAGATTTCGGAACTCCTCCATTCGCGTGGAGCGCTCGTCTACATGGACGGCGCAAATCTGAACGCAATGATGGGAATTACAAGGCCCGGAGATTTTGGCGTCGACGTCCTGCACATCAACCTGCACAAGACATTTACGACGCCTCACGGGGGCGGTGGGCCAGGCGCGGGTCCTGTCGCTGTGAAGAAAATGCTGGAACCGTTTCTGCCGTATCCTGTCGTTGCAAAGACCGCTGAAGGCGCGTATTTCTTCGAATACGAGCGTCCGCAATCGATTGGAAAGATCAAGGCGTACAACGGCCACTTCGGCATGCACCTGCGCGCGCTTTGCTACATCTTGGCAAACGGAGCCGAAGGATTGAAGGAGGCCTCGGAGATCGCCGTCCTCAATGCCAATTACATTCGCGCAAAGCTCAAGGACACTTATGCGCTCGCCTATGAGTCGCCAAGTCTGCATGAGGTCGTGTTTTCAGATCGGCTGCAGGCTCGCAAAGACGTACACGTGTGGGATATTGGAAAGCGGCTCATCGACTACGGGTTTCATCCACCCACGGTGTCGTTCCCACTCATCGTTCCCGGCGCAATCATGATCGAACCCACCGAAACGGAAAGCAAACAAGAGCTCGATGGCTTCATCGAAGCCATGCTCGCGATCGCCAGAGAGGCTGACGAAACGCCCGAAACCGTGAAAACCGCCCCTCATACAACCCGCGTCGGCCGCATCGACGAAGCCGCCGCCGCCCGTAGGCCAGTGTTAAGGTGGAAGCCGGAGTAGGGTTGTTAAGGCGACAGGACTCTTTACTGGCCTTCAATCCAGATTTCACCGTCTTCGAAGAATTCCTTCTTCCAGATGGGAACAACTTTCTTGAGCTTGTCGATAGCGTAATGGCAGGCGTCGAAGGCGGCACGGCGATGCCCAGAGGTAATGATCACGGCGACGCTCGTTTCACCAATGTCAAGATGGCCAAGCCGGTGGACGATGGCAACGCAGCCGATGTCCCATGCTTCTCGGACAAATATCCCGATCTCCTCGAGCTTCTTCAGCGCCATCGTTTCGTAGGATTCGTAGACGAGATGCAGCGTCCGCTTCCCTTTCGAGTTGTTGCGGACCACACCTTCGAAGACGCAGATCGCACCGTCTTCAGGACGAAGCAACTGGCGCGAGATTTTCTGCGCATCGATCGGATCGCGCGTGATCTGATACAGCTCGCCGGGCCGCCGGATCGTCAGAAGATCCGATTCGACTTCGCCTCCACTGACAGGAGGAAAAATGGCGAGTTCATCGCCTTCCTGCACACGCGTAATTTGGTCCACGTATTCTTCATTGACGGCCGTCCCTGTAGTCCTTCAGGCGCGGATAGCTGCGTTCCAAATGTGTCAGCACATCTGCAATCGTAGCGCCCACCGGCACCTCGATTTGCATTTCCCGCGCGCCAACGATGTCTTTGAGAGTGGCGAAGAATAGAAGCCGGACCCGCATTTTGTTGGATGTTAACACAGATGCTACACTCGGCCTTCTCATGTTGAACCGCGGTCTCCACCTGCTCCTGATCGCTTGTTTCGGCCTCCCCGCCTGCACCGCGGCTCGGCTTTCACATGACGAAGCGCGTAAGAAAATCGCTGAGATCGGCCAATCGAGCTTGATCCCGGACGCAATCGAAATCCGCCGCGTCGTGTCGCAAACGGATACATCGGCGATTGCCGAAGCAACTGTCACACTGGCCTTTCAATTCAAGCGCGCGAGTACGAATGCGGAGTGGCGCATCGAGGCCGTGCGGCTTGGCGATCGCGATTGGATCAGTCTCGACGAACTTCTCGCCGCGGTCAACGAAGGCCGGCGTCGCACGACCGCACAAGCGATGCAACAACTTGCCGACG
>QHXA01000172.1:2320-8427 GCA_003222755.1 Acidobacteriota bacterium | reverse complement strand
CCCCCCTGCACGCGACATCGTCACTCTCACAGACGCGCTTTACCCGGATTACCTGCGTGTGTTGGTTCGGGAGGACGGCTGGGGCGATGCAATCATCTACGAAGTCACAGGCCCGTCGACGTTCAGGCTGGTTTCCCGCGGCGCCGATCGCCGCCGGGGAACGCCCGATGACATCGTCATCGAAAACGGCCGGTCCGCAGCGCCGTGATATAATTTGCGCCTCATGAAAGCCACGAAGGTCGCGGAGACCAGCCTGCCCACGTCCTATGGGACTTTCCGCCTTTTTGGGTTTGAATCCGCGGACAAGTCGGAAAGCGTTATCGCGTTGGTGATGGGAGACGTGACTGGCGAGGATCCGGTGCTCCTTCGCATCCACTCGCAATGTCTAACCGGCGATGTGTTCGGGTCTGACCGGTGTGACTGCGGCGATCAACTGCACTTTGCGCTCGGAAAAATTGCGGACCGTGGCGCCGGCATTCTCATTTATCAGTTGCAGGAAGGCCGCGGCATCGGGCTGATGAACAAACTGCTCGCCTATGAGCTTCAAGATTCGGGACACGATACCGTCGAGGCGAATCACCATCTCGGGTTCGAAGCCGATCATCGGAACTATGAGCTATGCGTCGAAGTCTTGCGCCACTTCGGGGTTTTGCGAGTGGGGCTGATGTCGAACAATCCCCATAAATTCGACTCGCTTGAAGCGGCCGGTATCCGGGTCGCCGAACGAATTCCCATTGAAATTCCACCTTCCGATGGAACAGCGCGATACCTAAAGACGAAGAAAGCCAAGTTGGGCCATCTGCTTAGTAAAGTTTAATCCACTGCCCGCCGGCACTCCCACACCTGCGCCGCACGCACCGCTCCGCGGTGCGTGCGTGGACGCTTCCGGCGTGCGTTCGGCGGTCACCGCGGCTACAGTAACCGTTCCGCAACGCGACGCAGTTCTCGCAGCAAATCTGTAGTATCCGGCTTCAGCTCGCGGCCGCCGACGTATGTGGCGCGGACGTTGTGGCGCGAAGCGGAATACACCATCGCATCGATCGGATCGTGAACAGGTTGCACCGCGAGATCATTTAAATCCACCACGACAAAATCCGCTCGCTTGCCGATATCTAAACTTCCCAATCGCGCGTCCAGTCCCAGGCACTCTGCCCCGCCCAGCGTCGCCATACGGAACACCGTCTGCGCGTCAAGCGCGTTAATCTTCTGTGTCCGACCGCGCTGCTGAAAAACAGCTGCTCGCATTTCTTCGAACATGTCGACGACGTTGTTACTTGCAACGCTGTCACTGCCTAAACCCAACTTAATCCCTGTCTCTCGAATCTCCGGAAGTCGCGCGACTCCGTGCGCCAACTTCGCATTTGACTTCGGGCAATGAACCAACGCGGGACGCTTCTCGAACAACCGCCGGAAATCGGAATCCTCCAGATCGACTCCATGAACAAGCAGTGTTTCCGGCCGGAGCAATCCCAATCTGTCGAGATAGGCCAGCGGACTGCAACCGGGCGGCTCAAACGCAATCCCCCGTTCCCGCCATCGTTCTGCAAACACTCCAGCGCCACTGCGGACGAACAAACCCTCATCTGCCGACTCGGCAATGTGTGTTGTCATTCGGAGGTTCTCGCGCTCGGCATATTCATTCACGGCTTTATACAGTGCTGCAGACACGGTGTATGGGGCGTGCGGAGACACGCCGACGCGCAACGTTTCCGTTTCGCACGTTCGGTATTGATCGATCTTGTTCTTCAGATCTCTAAGCGCTTCCGCCAGCTGAGCTGGTGCCGGCCCGAACACCTCTTGATACGCAACGCCTTGCCATCCAAACTCGCGCATCGTGTCACAAGGGGTACCGAGATCCATTACCTCGGCAACGCATGTCACACCTGCACGAAGCATTTCTATCGCGCCAAGCTGAGACGAAAGCAGCATGTCAGCGCGCGAGAGTACCTGATACTTTGCATGCGTGAGGCGTGGAATCCAGTCCCCGAACGGGAGGTCATCGAGGAAGCCGCGGAGGATTGTGAGCTCGAGATGGCAATGAGCATTGACGAAGCCGGGAATGATGGCACAACCCGGGAAGCGCACGGCAGCGATGTTGTCGCGATCGCGGGATTGCCGGCGATCATAGACCGCCGCTACAGTTCCGTTTTCGACACCGATCGGGCCGTTGCGAATCGGCGGCGAAGAACTCGGGCAAATCCACTCGGCTTCGTAGATCGTCATGCAAACCTGCGATCGCATCGTGAGACGTTCAATGAGACTTTCTTTCACTGCATATCCGATCCCGGGCTCGTTCCGCTGTGTGATCTGGCCGTCCGCAGAAACTTCTACTGCTGGCGCGATAATGTCTTCTGCCCAATAGCGGCTGCTGGCTGAAACGTCTCCGGGTAAGGAAAAATTCTCCAAGCTTGAAAGCGCCACGTTGTGAGCGCGTCCAATACCCGATTCGAGCATCCCTCCACACCACACCGGCACGCCATGATCCCGGCAGATGTCATGTACGGCACACGCCTCTTTGTAGCCACCGACGCGGCCGAGCTTGATGTTGATGATCTTACATGCGCCAATCTGGATCGCCTTGCGCGCATCCTCCGCAGAATGGATAGATTCGTCGAGGCAAATCGGTGTGGTGATCTGTTTTTGAAGTTCGGCATGGTCGATGATGTCCTCATAGTGCAGCGGCTGCTCGAACATCATCACATCGTACTTATCCATTTTCTTGAATACATCCACGTCGGCAAGCGTGTAGGCCGAATTCGCGTCACCCATCAAGAGAATCTTTGGAAACGCGGCGCGGACTTCTCTGATCACTTCCACATCCCAGCCCGGTTTGATTTTGATCTTGAACCGCCGATACCCGGCATTCATCTCGGCTGCAATCTTGCCGAGGAGTTTATCTATCGACGCTTGAATTCCGATCGAAACGCCGCAAGGCACACGCTCGCGAGTTCCACCGAGCATTTTCCAGAGGGGGACGTTTTTGATCTTCGCCTGAAGATCCCAAAACGCGGTTTCGAGTCCCGCCTTCGCCATGTTATGGCCGCGGATGCCATGAAACATTGCGCGGACATGACCAGCCTGCTCGACCTCTTTGCCGAGAACAGAAGGAATAATGTAGTCGCGAAGAACATGCCATGCTGTTTCCCAGGTTTCGTAACTGTAGAACGGCCCCTCCGCCGCAGTCACATCACCACAGCCGGTTTGCCTTCCATCGGAGATCTTGAGAAGGACGACATGCCGTTCTTGCGTTGTGCCGAAGCTGGTTTCGAACGGGTGCAACAGCAGCATCCGCAACTCACGCATTTCAATTTGTCTGATGAACACGCACTGCTCCGGCGACAAAAAGATATTCACTCCATTGATCGCTGCGCTGGAATCCCGCGACAAAGTAATCGTCCTGAAAATTTCTCAGGAATTCTTCGCGCACACGAACCTGCATATCCTGCGCGGATTTCAGATTTTGTTTCTTCAACGCTTGGATGTCGGACGGGATAGCTATCCGACGGATATCACCTTCGACGCGAACTCGAGGCTTATCGATCCACCATTCCGCAATGACTCGATCGCTTTCCAGCCCCTGCTGAACCTGAGACGCTGTAGCGCCGTACAAGTTGACGTAGTAGCGACGCACGATGACGCCGAGCTTCACAACATTGAGATAAGCATTCTTGGATTCCAGAGGATCAAACGTCCATTCGATCAGATGGATGCCTCGCTGCTGCGCATGATCGCGCTGCGCCAGCTTTAGAGCGGAACCAATACCGCGGTTGCGATAGTCTTGCGCCACAGCCAGCATTTGCGAATACCAATAAGGCACGCCGTCGCGTATACCGGGCATCGCGTTGAGAAATCCAACCATACGACCGCCGTCAAATGCGCCCAAAACCAAGCCGCCAACGCGATTCTGTGTCACAAGCATTCGTGTTGGTATGACTTCAATGTCGGCGAGGCCCCAAGCCTCACGCTGCAGCTGCACACATTTCTCGAGTTCTGCCAGATCGGTAACCGGACGGATCGTCATGTTGGAATGGTTTCGGCCTTCGCTTTTTGCCAGAGCGCTTCCATTTCTTGAAGCGAGGTTTGCTCGAGATTCTTTCCTTGCCTGGCGAGCTCGTTTTCCATGTAGCGAAAGCGCACTTTGAACTTCCGGTTGGCGCGCTTCAAGGCGGATTCGGAATCGATTTTCAGGTAGCGGGCAATGTTGACGATAACGAAGAGGATGTCACCGATTTCATCTTCAAGTCTTTCGCGCCGCGTCTCGCCGCCGCCAGACGAGATGACTTCTTTCAATTCCCGCACCTCCTCCTGCAACTTCTCAAAGATGCCGTCGACGTCCGGCCAATCGAATCCAACGCGCGCCGCGCGCGATGAGATCTGATGCGCTTCGTGTATTGCCGGCAGCTTGCTGGGAATACCCTCGAGCAAGGAGCGTTGCTCAGGCGTGCGGTTCTGTAACTTCTGCGCTTTCTCTTCAGCCTTGATGGCCTCCCAATTCTTGATCACTTCTTCCGCCGTCGACACGGATTCGTTGCCGAAGACGTGCGGATGCCGGCGCACGAGTTTGTCGGAGATCTTGTCAACAACAGTGTTGATATCGAACTGTCCGGCCTCTTTACCCAGATGCGCATGAAAGACGACATGAAGTAGCAGATCGCCGAGTTCCTCGGCCAGACCGTCGAGATCGTTGTTCTCAATTGCCTCGAGAACCTCATAGACCTCTTCGACCAGCATCGGCTTGAGTGAGTTGAAATCCTGCTGTTTGTCCCATGGGCAACCGTTCGGGCCGCGCAGCGTCGCCATGATGTTGACCAGCCTCTCAAATCTATCGCCCGCCGTAGGTTTGGGTTCTTGGGACATATCACCGCATTATATCGGCTGTGCTACATTCATACGCGGATGAAAGTCGCAACGTCATTGGCCGATGCGGATGTCTCGCATCCGTCCGTTGTGAGCATCGGCAATTTCGATGGCCTGCATCTCGGACATCGCCAGATCTTGAAAACAGTCGTGGAACGCGCGCGGGATTTCGGCCTGCAGTCTGTTGCCATGACATTCTCTCCACATCCGATCCAGTTTCTCGCGCCGGATCGCGCGCCCCGTTTGATCTCGACGCTGGATCAAAAGATCCGGCTCATGAGCGGCACGGGGATTGATCTGCTCTTCATCGCACATTTTGATCAAGCGTTTTCCCGTCTCTCCCCTGAACACTTCGTGCGGCAGTATTTGATTGAGGGACTAAAGGCGCGTGCAGTCTGTGTCGGCGGCAACTTCAACTTCGGTTATCGCCAGCGGGGAACGGTTGATACACTCCGCGAATTCAAGTCGTCGTTCGAGGTGATCGAAGTCCCGCCTGTTCGGGTTCGAGGCACGATCGTGAGCAGCTCGCGCATACGCGAACTGGTATCCGCTGGAGAGGTATGGGCCGCTTGCCGCTTGCTGGGACGGTGGATTGAAATCGACGGGAAGATCGTCTCCGGCGCCGGTCGTGGACGAACGATGCAGGTCCCGACGCTGAATCTCGAGCCGGAGAATGAATTGATTCCAAGCGTTGGCGTGTATGTCACCCGGATATCGCTAGACGATGGTCCGTTCATGAATGCAGTCACCAACATTGGTGTTCGTCCAACATTTGGGGAAACAAAGCTGACGATCGAGACATTCGTTCTCAAGGACCGCGTACCTGAACAGACTGCGACAGCACGCCTGCACATCCTATACCGCCTGCGCGATGAGAAAAAATTCGCATCGCCTGATGAGCTTCGTGCGCAGATCGCATTCGACGTGCAGCGCGCGCAAAAATTTTTCCGCCTGCTCGAACAAGGCGGAGGCGAACGTCATGGGTAATTCCACTCGAGTTGACATCTATTCCCGTCCGGGTTGTCATTTGTGTGATGAAGCCAAGAAGGTTGTTGAACGGGTCCAGCGCCGTTTTGGTTTCGTCCTCACCGTCACGAATATTGAAAGCGATTCCGAATTAGAGAAGGAGTACGGCGAGCAAATTCCAGTCGTTTTCATTAACGGCAACAAGGCCTTCAAGTATCACGTTGATGAAGCCGCATTCGAAAAGAAGGTGAAGAGATTGTGGAAGACGTAGATGTGTTGACAAT
>QHXA01000172.1:0-2280 GCA_003222755.1 Acidobacteriota bacterium | reverse complement strand
GCTACTCCGTAGGCATTCTGGACCTCACGCAGGGGGAAATGGGAACGCGCGGTACTGCCGAAATTCGCGGGCAGGAGGCAGAAGCCGCACGTCTCGTCGTTGGCGCGCGGTTTCGAGAACGGATGAACTTCGGGGATTCTCGGCTGACGGCATCTGTGGAGAACCGGTTTGCTTTGGCAGAAAAGATCAGGGCCGCGCGGCCAAAGACGGTAATCCTTCCATACTGGGAGGGCCGTCATCCGGATCATTACACGGCTGCAACACTCGGCTATGAGGCGTGTTATGCCGCAGGATTGAAGCAATTGCCGATCGGCGGGCAACCGCATCGCCCGAAAAAGATCCTTTACGCCTCCATGTACTGGGAGGTGAAGCCATCCTTCCTTGTAGATATCACGCCACAGTGGGAGCGAAAGATCGCGGCCATCAACTGTTTTGCTTCACAATTTGCAGGGGATCTGCGTGATATTGCAGAGCTTTATCCGGCCTGGGGCAAGCTGATCGACCGCATCCGGACACAGTGCAAGTACTTCGGCCATCTAATGGGGGTCGAATACGCCGAGCCTTTCGTCGTAAAGGAAGCCATGGCGGTGGAGGACATCGTGAAGCTACCCGTCGCGTCGATCTGACGCGGAAGAAACGGCCACGAACGTGCTTTGTAAAAACCTGAAAATCCTGATGCGGATTTACGCACTCGTAAGTCAAAGGCCTTGACACATTTTCGAGTGCTCTTTACGATGAAAGTACTTTGTCCGCGGAGAAACAACAATGACGTATAAGGTAGCCCGAATGGGGCTCATGTTTTTTCTGGCCCTCCTGATCGCGGTTCCCTTCCCGCTCCTAGCCCAGAATCAAACCGGCAAGGCCGACAAAACCAGCAAGGCCGACGGCAACGACAAAGACAGCAAAGACAAGGCCAAGGGCAAAAAGAAGAATTCCGATGTCGATAACATCGGTAACCGCAATATCAACAAGGGCAGCATCAATTTCATTTCCCTCGACAAGGAAATTCAGATGGGCCGGCAGCTCGCCGCCGAAATTGAGCGTCAGGTCAAGTTGATCGAGGACCCCACGATCAACGAGTACGTCAACCGCGTGGGACAAAATCTGGTCCGGAACTCGGATGCGAAGGTTCCGTTCACCATTAAAGTCGTTGAATCGGACGAGATCAATGCATTCGCGCTTCCCGGCGGATTCTTTTATGTCAACACCGGCTTGATTCTTGCCGCGGACGACGAATCGGAATTGGCCGGCGTCATGGCGCATGAGATCGCGCACGTTGCAGCCCGCCATGGGACTGAACAGGCATCGAAGGCGGAACTGATCAATTTTGCTTCGATCCCGCTGATCTTCATGGGGGGCGTTGGCGGTTTCGCTCTTCGACAGGCGGCGGGATTCCTGATCCCCATGCAATTCCTCCAGTTCTCACGCAAGGACGAAGCTGAAGCGGACTACCTCGGCCTTCAATATCTGTATAAAACCGGCTACGATCCCGGCGCCGCTGTGAGCTTCTTTGAAAAGCTGCAAGCAAAGGAGAGTGCGAAACCCGGAACCGTTTCGAAGATGTTCAGCACGCATCCCCCGACAGGCGAGCGTATCGAGATGTCGAAAAAGAATATCGAGATCGTTCTGCCTGACAAGGAGCAGTACGTCGTCACCACTTCCGAGTTCAACCAAATCAAGATGCAACTGGCGCAGCTCGAAAACCGGCGCCCCTCGGAAGAAGCCAGCAAGCCGAGCCTCAAACGCAAGACTCCGCGGCCGGATGTCAACAGCAAAGACGATGTCGATAACGATCGAGCCTCCACGTCCGCCAAAGGTTCGAAGGACAAGAAAGACAGCAAAGTCGACTCCACCAAGCCCGAAGACAAGGAACCCACTGATGACGATCGGCCAAAATTGAAACGGCGCGACTAGTCGTCAGCATATCCGAATGCAATCGGGGCGGTCTCTTCACCGCCCCGATTTTTTTGCGCTGAAAAGTCGTGTATGATTTCTTTTGTTCACGGGGTCGTAGTTCAGTTGGTTAGAACGCCGGCCTGTCACGCCGGAGGTCGCGAGTTCGAGTCTCGTCGACCCCGTTTGTACGTCGAGTAAATGCTTGTCTACAGGAGCACGCTCGATTTGCCCAATCAGATCCGAAGCGTACTAATGTGGGATTGATTGGGGGAAGATTTAGCGGGGACCTTGGATTGGCGTAAGGCGTAAATGCATCGCGAGCAATTGCGCGATAACGCCCTGCCGGATTGCAGACACGCGCGATCCGATATTTCCTGCCGGCTT
>QHXA01000171.1 GCA_003222755.1 Acidobacteriota bacterium | reverse complement strand
CTCGCTCGCATTCGGCGACTTTGGTCTGAAGACGTTGGACGCGGCATGGATCACCGATCGGCAGATTGAGGCGGGCCGTATCGCGATCACCCGGTTCGTGAAACGGGGCGGCAAGGTGTGGATTCGCGTGTTTCCGGATAAGCCCGTCACGAAGAAAGCCGCGGAGACGCGGATGGGTAAAGGAAAAGGCGCCCCCGAATACTGGGTCGCTGTCGTGAAGCCGGGCCGCATCCTCTATGAGATGGAGGGCGTGCCTGAGTCCGTCGCGCGCGAAGCGATGCGCCTGGCTGCGCAGAAGCTGCCGGTGCATACGAAATTTGTAATGCGCGAAGAGAAGGCAGAAAAGGGAGGCGAGCAGTGAAATCGGCAGAGCGAGTCAAGAAACTCCGCGATATGATGGGCGAGCAGATGTTCAGGCTGCGTTTTCAGTTGGCGATGGGCCAGACGGAGACTCTCAATAAAATCCGGGTGCTGCGCAAAGACAGGGCACGATTGTTAACGATTATACGTGAGAAGAATAATGACTGACGAAACACCGAATACTGCAACCGAGACAAACATCCGGCATCACCAGGAAAAAGTCGGCATCGTCACAAGCACGAAGATGCAAAAGACCATCGTCGTGGAAGTGCGCCGGCGCGTGCCGCACCCGGTTTACAAGCGAATCGTAACGAAGCGATCGAAGTTCATGGCGCATGACGAACACGGGAAGGCCCATGAGGGAGACATGGTGCGTATCGTCGAGAGCCGTCCTCTGAGCAAGAACAAACGCTGGAGCCTCAAAGAGGTCATCCGGGCTGCGAGTACAGGAGCTTAAAGATGCCCGTTCAAATGAGAACCATCCTCGACGTGGCCGACAATTCAGGCGCGAAGCGGCTTGCCTGCATTTTGCCGATCGGCGGTTCGACAGGCCTCAAGGCCGGCCTGGGTGACATCATAACCGCTTCGGTAAAAGAAGCCAGCCCTGACAGCAACGTTAAGAAGGGCTCGGTCGTGAAATGCGTCATCGTCCGCACTCGCAAAGAGACTCGACGCAAAGACGGCACCTACATCCGTTTCGATTCGAACGCGGCCGTGCTCATCAACGACGACCATGAACCGATTGGAACGCGTGTCTTTGGGCCAGTCGCACGGGAATTGCGCGACAAGAGGTTTATGAAAATCGTTTCACTTGCTCCGGAGGTTATCTAAATGACGCCAATGCCTCCCATCAAAAAGAATGATGAAGTTTTCATCCTGCGTGGAAAGGACCGCGGCAAAACGGGCCGTGTGCTGATCGTAATACCGAAAGATCAAAAAATTGTGGTCGAAGGCGTTCAGATGATCAAGCGGCATACCCGACCGAATCCGCAGCGCAACATCAAAGGCGGTATCGTCGAGAAGGAAGCGCCGATCCACGTTTCCAACGTCGCCATCGTTTGCAAGAATTGCAAGCAGCACACGCGCATGGCGAACAAAATTCTGTCCGACGGACGGCGCGCGCGCGCCTGCAAGAAGTGCGGCAACATCATCGAGTAGCTGTAGGGACGGTCTTTTGTTGAGGCTGCGCGCTGTCGCGCTTGCGCTTCGCGGAGCGCCCGCCCCGGAGAGATTGAAAAAATGAGTAAGAAGGAAGAGAAACCGAAAAAAAGCAAACCCGCAAAACAAGCGCCGCAGGTGCCGCAACCCACGAAAGCGGCAAAGCCTGCGAAGCCGCTGGAACCGCCCCGGCTGAGGGTGCGGTACGCGAAAGAAATCATTCCGGCGATGATGAAGCACTTCAATTACAAGAACGTTATGGCCGTGCCGAAGCTCGAGAAGATCGTCATCAACATGGGCCTGGGCGAGGCGATCGCGAACGCGAAAATACTCGATGTGGCTACGGACGAGCTTGGAAGGGTCAGTGGACAACGCCCTATTATCACGCGCGCGAAGAAATCCATCGCGAATTTTAAGCTCCGCCAGAACATGCCAATCGGCGCGGCTGTAACCCTTCGCGGCGACCGGATGTTCGAGTTTTTGGATCGCCTGACCAGCGTCGTTCTTCCGCGCGTTCGCGACTTCCGTGGCGTTTCGACCAAGTCCTTTGATGGCCGTGGTAATTACACGCTCGGTTTACGTGACCAGTTGATCTTCCCCGAAATCTCTTATGAGAAAGTCGACAAGATTCGCGGAATGAACGTCACGATTGTGACGACCGCTCGCAGCGATGATGAAGCGCGTGAGCTGCTCAAACAGTTCGGGATGCCGTTCAGGCAGACCTAAAGAGGAGAATAAATGGCTCGAACATCGGCCGTTGCCAAAGAAGCAAAGAAAAAGAAATTTTCTGTGCGCTACCACAGCCGCTGCAAGCGATGTGGCCGCCCGCGGGGATTCTTAAGAAAATTCCAGCTCTGTCGAATTTGTTTCCGGCAGTTGTCGCTCTCGGGAGAGGTCCCGGGCGTGGTCAAGTCCAGCTGGTAGCGTCGAGGAGATTGATTAGATGACTGATCCTATTGCAGACATGTTAACCCGCGTCCGAAATGCGGTTCAGGCGAACCACCAGAAGGTCGATATGCCGGCTTCGCGTCTGAAGGTGGAGATCGCGCGGATTCTCAAAGAAGAGGGTTACATCTCTCATTACAAAACGAGCGAAGAAGCCGGCAAAGAGTCTTTGACGCTCTTTCTGAAGTACGGCCCAAAAGGTGAAAAGGTAATTTCGACTATTGAGCGCGTGAGCCGGCCCGGTTGCCGCGTGTACGTCTCGAAAACGGAGATTCCGAAGGTGTTGGGCGGTCTCGGCATTAATATTCTGACGACGTCGCACGGCATCATGACCGGCAAGCAAGCGCGCAAGCAGGGTTTTGGCGGCGAACTGCTGTGCAACATCTATTAAAGGGGCAAAAGACATGTCACGAATCGGTAAAAAGCCCATTCCTGTGCCGGACAAAGTAAAGGTCGAAATCAAGCCGGATACCGTCGTTGTTACCGGGCCGAAGGGATCGGTGAGCAATCCCATCCCGCCAGGCATCAAGTTCGAGCAAAAGGACAAACAGGTCCTGGCTGTTCGTCAAGGCGACAGCGGGCCACAGAAGGCCTTCCACGGTCTCGCCCGCGCTCTCATTGCCAATGCCGTGCGCGGCGTGACGGAAGGTTTTACCAAGGAATTGGAAATTGTCGGGGTCGGGTACCGCGCCGAGCAGAAAAAGAATTCGGTGTTGTTTACGCTCGGCTACTCGCATCCGATCGAATATCCGATTCCGCCGGGCATCAACATCACGGTGGATAAGCAAACTCGCGTGACCGTCGCCGGCGTGGACCGGCAGCAAGTCGGCCAGATCGCGGCCAATATTCGCTCCTTGAGGAAGCCGGACCCGTACAAGAACAAGGGGATTCGTCACGCCGGCGAGCAGCTCAAGAAGAAAGCTGGAAAGGCCGGAGGTAAATAAGCATGCCGAAGGTATCTTCAAATGTAGTAAGGGTGCGGATTCACAAACGCATTCGTAGACGGTTGAGCGGTTCTCCTGCTCGCCCGCGCCTGGCGATATTTCGCAGCAACAAGCACATTTACGCGCAGGTCATCGACGATTCGAGGGGGGCGACTCTAACGGCCGCATCAACACTCGATGCGGATGCCAAGAAAGATCAGAAGCACAGCGGCAATGTCGCCGCCGCGAAAGCCGTCGGCAGGCTGATTGCGGAGCGCGCGAAAGCGAAGGGCATTGAGGCCGTTCTGTTCGACCGCGGCGGGTACCTGTATCACGGCAGAGTCAAAGCATTAGCGGAGGCAGCCCGGGAAGCGGGCTTGAAATTTTAGTGTTAAATACGAAACGAATTGACGCGAGCCAGTTGCAATTGAAAGACACGGTAGTGTCGATCAACCGCGTGACGAAGGTCGTTAAGGGCGGTAAGAACCTCAGCTTCAGCGCGCTCGTAGTGGTGGGTGATGAAACCGGCCACGTCGGCTACGGCAACGGCAAAGCGAAAGAAGTTCCCCAGGCCATTCGCAAAGCCATTGAGGCGGCGAAGAAAAACCTCATCAAAGTGCCGCTCACGAACAACACCATTCCGCACCAGATCATCGGATTGTTCGGTGCGGGCCGCGTGCTGTTGAAGCCGGCTGTTGAAGGAACAGGAATTATCGCGGGAGGCGCTGTGCGGGCCGTCATGCAGGCCGCCGGCATTCAGAATATTCTGACGAAGTCCATCGGGACCTCGAATCCGCACAACGTCATCAAGGCGACTTTCGAAGGGCTCCGCAATCTGAAGGACCCGCAGGAAGTTGCTCGGCTTCGCGAAAAACCGTTGGAAGAAATTTTGGGGTAATTGCAGATGGCTACTAAAAACAAAGCGGCGGCAGGCAAGCTGAGGATTCAGTACTACCGAAGCGCAATTGGCTTCACCGAAGGGCAGAAGTTGATCGTGAAAGGCCTTGGGCTAAGAAAACTGAATGCGATTCGAGAGGCTGAAGATACGCCCGCCATTCGTGGAATGGTCGCAAAGGTTCCGCACCTCGTGCGAATTCTGGAGCAGTAATTATGGCAGGCATCAATACACTCCGGCCGAATCCGGGGTCAACACACAAAACAAAACGCATCGGCCGCGGCCCGGGTTCTGGACATGGGAAGACAGCGGGACGTGGTAACAAGGGCATGTGGTCCCGTTCGGGAAGCAGCCAGAAACGCGGATTCGAAGGCGGCCAGATGCCACTGCACCGGCGCCTACCGAAACGCGGCTTCACGAACGCGCCTTTCAGGAAAGAATTTTCGACGATCAACGTCAGCGATCTCACGAGATTTGAGAAGGGATCTAAAATCGGTCCTCAGGAGTTGATGGATTCCGGCCTGATCCGCAAGATGCGAACGCACGGCTTGCGCGTCTTAGGCGATGGAGAACTGGATCGCGCGCTCCACGTTTCAGCCCACTACTTCACTGCGACTGCCCGAGACAAGATCACGAAGGCGGGAGGCACCGTCGAGGTAATAAGTCTGTGATTGAAGCTCTACAAAACATTTTTAACGTACCGGATCTGAGGAAGCGTATCGCCTTTATGCTCGCGCTCCTTGGTGTCTATCGTATTGGTGCTCACATTCCGACGCCAGGCATCGATTCGGCAGCACTTGCGAACTTCTTCAATCAGGCGTCGGGAACACTGTTCGGATTTCTCGATCTGTTCACTGGCGGTAATTTCCGGCGCCTCACCATCTTTGCGTTGGGGATCATGCCGTATATCACGGCATCGATCATTCTGCAGTTGCTGACGGTCGTCTGGCCATACCTGGAGAAGCTTTCCAAAGAAGGCGAACTCGGACGCCGGAAGATCACCACATACACGCGTTACCTCACGGTGGTGCTTAGCACGGTGCAATCGGCAGGCATCGCGATTGCTTTCCAACGGCAGGGCGTGGTCGTAAACCCGGGCGTGGGTTTCATATTCATGACGATGCTCACATTGACGACCGGAACGGCGTTCATCATGTGGCTCGGCGAGCAGATTACCGACCGCGGTATCGGCAATGGCATGTCGCTGATCATCTTTGCCGGAATCGTGGTGGGCTTGCCGAAAGCTATCGGGGACATCTACGAAAAGCTCAACACGTCGGAATGGTCGGTGCTGATGTTGCTTGTGCTCGTCGCTGTCATGGTGGCCGTCGTTGCTTTCATCGTTCTGGTGGAGCGCGGGCAACGGCGGATCCCTGTCCAGTATGCGAAGCGCGTGGTCGGACGCCGCGTGCTCGGCGGGCAGTCGACGCATCTTCCGCTGCGGATCAATACGGGCGGCGTGATTCCGGTGATTTTTGCCTCGTCGATTCTGACGTTCCCGCAGACCTTGGGCTTGGCTGTACGAGACAATACTACCGGTTTTGGGCGGGTTCTTGCCGGCGTGACGGACGCGCTTCGATTCGGTGAGCCGCTGTATAACCTGCTGTACGTCATCGGTATCATCTTTTTCGCGTATTTCTACACTTCGATTGTGTTCAATCCGAACGAAGTAGCCGACAACATGCGTAAGTACGGCGGATTCATTCCAGGCATCCGGCCCGGAAAGCGGACTGCCGAACACGTCAACTCGATCCTGACCCGTATCACCTTGGTCGGCGGACTTTACCTGGCGCTGATTGCGATTATTCCGGAGTTCATGATCACGGGATTCCATGTCCAGAACATTCCTTTCCTGGGACCCAGACTGGACGCGGTTTTGCCGCAATGGGTGACACAAGGACTTCGAGTGAACTTCTATTTCGGAGGCACGTCGCTGTTGATTGTCGTCGGCGTCGCAA
>QHXA01000170.1 GCA_003222755.1 Acidobacteriota bacterium | reverse complement strand
AGCGCTACGCTCGCGAGACTCTCACATGCTGTCGCCGCGAGCGCCGGTATCGTTACAATAAAAACGATCAGCAGGGCCGCAAACATGCGAGAATATGCCTGATTCATGGTTCCTCCGATAGGCCGAGTATACGCCAGTGCTTGTGAGTTCTTTTCCCTCGATCACCGATTCTTCGGTCCGCTCGGCGTGCGGTCAGATAAGATATGCATGCCTCCAAAACTAGAAAATCTGAAGGAGATCGCTATGAAGCGGAAACCTCAATTACTTTTCGCGCAGGTGGTCTTTGCCTGTGGCGTGATTTCCTCAACGTTGGCGTTTACTTCCACCGCTTTAATGTGTCGTTCTCGCCAAGTATGATGAAACGAGACCCGACGAAAGGCCGTTCGCTCGATCACATCGGATTCGAGGTGAAGAACCTCGACGAGTTTGCCAAAAGGCTCGAGGGTCTGGGAATGAAGCTCGACTCGCCCTCGCAGCAGCTTCCCGACTCAAAAATGAGAGTCGCTTTTCTTACCGATCCATGGGGCACGTTCATTGAACTCACCGAGAACCTATCCCCGTCCGTAAAGTAGGAACGGCCCCGCGAGCAGGTGCGGGCGAAACCAGTTCGACATGGGCTCCTATTTCCGCTTGGCGCGCGAATTCGGCTAAGCCGCGATCGAACGTGGCCAGCCTTGCGCGGTGACGAACGGCGAGGGACAGCAAGTAAGCATCGGTAACCTGCTGATGTCCGGTTGCGGCATCGGCAAAAGCCTTGAGCGAGTGCGGCGCGGAAATTGTATCGGTCCAGAATTCGTGCAAGGGCTGGTTCACATTTTTGATCAGCAGTTCCAAAGCCTGTCGCACCGATAGGGCATCCGGTGAAAATGCCGGATTGCTCAAAAGCCGGAGAAAACCAAGCTGCGTGATCGGACACGAAGCCCATTTTGAACGGCCTCGGTTCAAGAACCACTGCTGTGCCGCGGCATGATGTTCGTGGGCAGGCCACGCCAACGCCACAAAAATATTCAGATCCAGCAACGCCGTGCTAGAAACTCTGCTCTTCAAGTTCCTTTACTCGTGCGGCGGTGACTTTTGGCGAATCGGCAGCGAGCCGGACGACATGAAATCCTCCGATGTCGTCGGTCACGATGTCTCGTTTCACGGCTCGCAATACAAGCTCCGACACCGCCCGGCCAAGCGTTTGGCCTCGCCTTCCTGCGTATTCGCGGGCGGCGGCTAACGCATCGTCTTCCAAGTATAGAGTCGTTCTCGGCATAACATCATCATAAAGCATTGCTGATGCTAATCTCAAGATCTGATGCAGATGCTCAGATGTGATGCAGTTTCAATCGTCCCGCGCTTTACGGAAAAATCGCGCATCACTCGGAGTCCTGCGGGCATGAAGCCTCAGTGGATCTCGATATTGCCGGTTTCAACAGTACCTGCAAACGTTGCATTAATTCCAAACAGATCGGCCTGATCCAATCCCGCCGTCGGCGTGTAATGCACCGACAAAGAGAAAAAGTCAGCTCCGGCGCCGGGCGTGCCGTTATCTTTCGCATACGCAACAAAGGGCACCGTTTCCGTTAAAGTGGTGGGAGCGCCGGCGCCAGATCTTAATTGCACGATCGACACCATGCTTCCGGTAATCACGGCCGACTTGGCGGCAGAATCGATGTTAACGGTGTCAATGGTCAAACTGGCCATGTACATTTGCAAACTGGTGCCGTCCGGCAAGACAGCGTGTCCAATTTTGCATTGCACATGGCTGGCGCCAAACTGGAACTCACTTCGGATACCGGGCTCAACGAAGTAGGTTCCACCCCCATTGGCAGCCGCGCGCCCCTGAGCATGCGCAGGAAGGAAATTGACCGCTGCCAAGGAACTACAAAAAAGAAGCACAGAAAAATATTTGTAACTTCGCATTTCGAGACCTCCCTAGTGGATTGTTGTCGTGCAAGCACGATAGCTTCGCCTACCGAATGCGTCGATATCGGCGCGTTTGCCAGCTGACCCGATGCTTTTGCGACAATGAATTTATGTCAAGAAAAAAGCACGCGAAGACCCGCGATGAAGACGAAACACGAAACATCTAGTCTTCGAATTCGCCGTTCCCGTTAGGCAGTGTGCGGAAGAGTACGCACTGGGAGCAATTGCTTTATACTTTCCGCTGCGGTACCGTTGGAAGTATGAAAAGTAAGACCTCTATCACACTATCGAGGGACTTGCTGGAAGATTTGGATCGCATTTTTGGAGATTCAAACAACCGGTCGCGAGTCATCGAAACGGCCGTTCGAGAATACATTAAGCGTCATATCCGCGATGTCCGAGACCGCCAAGATTTGCAATTGATTAATGAAAATGCCGCATCATTGAACAAAGAGGCCAAGGATGCTCTCTCATATCAGATCAAGAGATGATCGCGGTGAACTTTAGTTTTTCGTGCTTTCATAAGCTTCGGATGGATTTAGAATTCAGCGTAGTATTTGCCAGGAGAACATGCCATGAAGGTGAACCATCCGGTCCGGTATCGAATTGTTGTTCTCGTTGCAGCGGCGATGTCGCTCGTTTTGCCCGGGACGCCAAAATCATTGTTCGCTCAGGGCCGAGCTCGAGCCGCTGTGCCTTCGAAGCCCGCGCCTCATTTTGCGGATGGAACGCCAAACCTTGGTATTACGCCGGAGCAAAGGGGAGTGTGGCTGCCGTTGGATCGAAGCGACCTTGGCCGCCGATCCACTTTAGCGCCGGTCGAGACGATTCCTTTTCAGCCTTGGGCTAAGGCGCTGTATGACGACCGCCAGATTCACGAGTTGGAACCGCATACGCGCTGCCACGCTTCTGGTGTCGCACGCCAGTTTCAAACTCCCTATGGCGTCGAGTTCGTCCAGATGCCCGACCTGCAGCGAACGTACATCTTCGACATCGGCGGTCCGCATACCTTCCGGGTCATTTACATGGATGCGCGGCCTCATCCCGCGAAGCTCGACCCGTCGAGCTACGGTCACTCCGTCGGACATTGGGAGGGAGATACGCTGGTGGTCGACTCTGTCGGATTCAGCGAGAACTTCTGGATCGACCGGACAGGATTACCACACACCGAAAGACTCCATACCGTCGAACGTTTCACGCGGACGGATTTCAATACCATCAAGTACGAAGTGCTGATCGATGATCCCACCGTCTATACAAAACCCTGGAGCGGCGGGTTTAATCTGCGCTGGACGGCCGATGTTGAATTATTTGAATACATCTGTCAGGACAACAATACGGCTCCCAATCTAATGACCAAAGACGGGCAGCCGTTGCAGCTGGATCGTCCCACCATTCCTTAGTTCAGCCACGGATGACATGGATTGGCGGGCATCCGCGTCATCCGTGAAATCCGCGATTTAATTGGGCAGTTTATATGCGATGAACTCGGCCGGAAAACCTGGACCTGCAATCGCAAGAACGATGTACTGTTTGCCGCCAACCGTGTACGTCATCGGCGTGCCGGTCTGCCCCTGCGGCATGTAGACTGCGCCCACTCCTTTACCCGTTGCTTTGTCGTAAGCACGCAGCATCGCGCCTTGTTTTCCTGAAGGCGTCGTGAAGACACCGCGCTCGCCCGAGATGACGAGAGTCTTGGTCACCAAAACGCCAAAAGCACCCGGCCTGCCGGTCCTTGGGATGTCGATGCCTTGGAGCGCCGGATGGTTGCGAATGTTGTCCGGTGTTTCACCATGGGCAATCTGCCACAGGATCTCACCCTTGTTCAAATCGATAGCGCTGATGCTCGCATAGGGTGGCTTCGCCAGCGGCAGGCCCTGCACATTGAGAGCGGGCGCACCTGCCGCTGCTGGGCCAGCACCAGCCGCGCCCGCCGGAGCCGGGTTGGGATTCCGTGCGGTTCCGGAGATGTACGCCATATCGGACCGGTTCCCTTCGGGCGGTATGAGTCCAATGCTGCTCATGACGCGTTGCGAAGGTATGTATGCGATGTGCGTCTCGGGATCATACGAGCCGCCCGGCCACTCCGTGCCGCCACCCCCAACTGCCATAGACAAAATGCCGAGTGGGCCTTCCCATTTGCTCACCACCGGAGGAGTAAATATCGGTCCGAGCTTATATCGGGAAGCCAACTGCATCGCCTGCGCCCGCAGCTCTGGCGTGAAATCGATCAGGTCATTAATGGAAGATCCCTGCCGATCGTAGGCCGGGGGCTTGGTTGGAACGGGTTGAGTAGCACTCGTCTTCTCGCCGGGAACAGTGGATTGCTCGACGGGCCGCTCGGGAATCGGCCAGATCGGCTGGCCATTCGTTCGATTAAATACATAGAGGAACGCCTGCTTCGTGGGCTGCGCGAGTGCCTTAATCGTTTGGCCATTGATCGTGATATCGACGAGCATGGGCGCGCAGGGGATATCCCAGTCCCAAATGCCGTGATGCACTAATTGGAAATGCCACTTGCGGGCTCCGGTTTTCAGATCGAGTGCAACGACGCTCTCGCCGTATAGTCCGTTGCCGGGCCGATGGCCGCCGTAGTAATCACCTGTGGGCAATTCGACCGGCAGGTACACCATTCCAAGTTCTTCATCGACGCTGATCTGGCCCCAGACTCCCGCGTTTCCTGTATATGACGCGGAATCGTTTTCCCAGGTTTCGGCTCCGTATTCATTGGGCATTGGGATCGTGTGGAAGATCCAGAGACGCTTTCCCGTGCGCACATCGAAACCGCGGATGTAGCCTTTCACATTCTTCTTGCTGGTCGGCACTCCGCCTGGCCGGTGTGCTGCGCCGACGATTACCGTGTCACCTGCAACGACCGGAGTCGCATGGAGTCCAATCTCTCCACTCAAGAGATCGATCTCCTGATCGTCGTCCAATTTCAAATCGACGGCGCCATCTTTGCCAAAGTTGCGGATCGGCGTGCCGGTTTTCGCGTCCAGCGCGATGAGCCGATAGCCCGGTGTGACGTAGAGTATCCGTTCTTCCCGGCCATCACTCCAGTACGACAATCCGCGGCCGGAAAGTTGGCGCGGCGCATTGTTTCCGCGCGTGCCTTCGCGTTCGCCGTGCGTCCATAGCAGCTCACCAGTGGCCGCATCCAGCGCGACGACCGCCCGCCTTGTGCCCGCTCTGGAATACACCACGCCGTTAGCCATCAGAGGCGTGGATTCCAAATTGTATTCCGGCTGCGGACCGAGGTTGTCCGTCTTGAATCGCCAGGCAATTTCAAGCTTATTGAAGTTGCCGGCATTGATCTGATCGAGCGGCGAGTAGTGCGTATTGCCAAGATCTCCGCCATACGTCCGCCATTCGCCATTCTTCGCTCCGGTTTGCGCGATAAGAGACGTCGCGCAGAGGAGCATGCATAGCACCGCTTGCTTCATATTGGCCTCTGTCATTAATGGAAAGTGATTTTCGCGTTCTGCCTCGGCAGAGGATAGACGAAATATCCAGGTCTGCCAAGCTAAGAGCTCTCTTGAGATTCATTTTGCGCACGCCGGAGGCGTGCCAGCAAATTAGCCGGGGTTAAGCTAGCGTGAGCGAGCGCAACCCCCGGTTGTCTGAACCAAAGACGCCGCATCCTGAAAGGGTGCGAGGACTCCGCGTGCCCCTGGCCGGTGTGCAGTCCTCGGTAGATCGAATACCAGGGGTACGCAAAAAACGCGTACCCCTGGCTAATTTCCTGCACGCCTCCGGCGTGCGTCATCTGAACCTAGTGAAAGTCGT